>USGA01000048.1 GCA_900554085.1 uncultured Clostridia bacterium
AACAGACAGGAGCGTACTTGTCGTACGTGACTGTTTGCGAGGGCGGCTCTGACAAAGTTATTCGCGGAATAGCGCGGAGAACAGCGACAACCTTGTTTCTTTCCTCGCCCACGGAAAGAAACGTGTAAAACCGCGATATTCCGATGAAGAACAAGGAAGAACCGCCCCGAACAGACAGGAGCGTACTTGTCGTACGTGACTGTTTGCGAGGGCGGCTCTAACAAAGTTGTTCGCGGAATAGCGCGGATAACAGCGACAACCTTGTTTCTTCCCCTCGCCCACGGAAAGAAACGTGTAAAACCGCGATATTTGAGCGTCAGACAAGGAAACTAAACGCCCGCGGACAGGAGCATACTTGCCGTATGTGACTGCTCGCGGGCGTTTGTGTTGACGCAGTATCACGCCGAATAGCGCGGTTTTACTTGTAGTGACCGAAACGCGTCTCGCAGTACTCACACCTGTAGATGTTGTGCGCTTCGTCGCGGAGCGAGAATTGCTGTGGAAGGTCGGTTTCGACGGCGGTCACGCATTTGGGATTGTGGCAGACAAAACCGTCTGCGGCAGTGTAAATTTTGCGGGAGGCGGGCTCGGGGCAATATCCCTTCTCCGCGTCGGAGAGGAAGCGGAGAATAAGCGCCATTCGCATAAACTTACCGTATTCGACTTGTTTGAAATAACAGGCGCGCGGGTCGTCGTCGACGTCGACGTTTATCTCTTTGACGCGCGGGAGCGGGTGAAGGACGCTCATATGCGCGGGAGCGGCTTTCATCTTCTCGGCGTTGAGCACATAGCAATCCTTGAGGCGCTCATACTCGTCGAGGTCCTGAAAGCGTTCGCGCTGAATACGGGTCATATACAACACGTCCAGGTCGGCTATGCAGTCCTCGATGTTGGAGCAATGACTCCAGACCGCCCCGCGGGGCTCCATAATTTCGTAGCGCACATAGTTGGGTATGGTGAGTTCGGGGGGCGATATCATAACGAAACGGTTGCCCTCGTAGCGAGTGAGCGCATTTATGAGGGAGTGCACCGTCCTGCCGTATTTGAGGTCGCCGCAGATACCTATCGTGAGATGGTCGAGCCTGCCGTGACGGTCCTTGATGGTGAGCAGGTCCGCAAGCGTCTGCGTGGGGTGACAATGTCCGCCGTCGCCTGCGTTTATGACGGGCACTATACTGCGGCGGGAAGCCGCAAGCGCCGCGCCCTCGAGGGGGTGACGCATAGCGATGATATCGGCGTATGCGCTGACGGTGCGGATTGTGTCCATAACGCTTTCGCCTTTGGTGGTGGAACTGTTGGACGCGGAGGCAAACCCGAGGGCCTTGCCGCCGAGTTCCATCATAGCCGCTTCGAAAGAAAGGCGGGTACGTGTGGACGGTTCGAAAAACAACGTCGCGATTTTCTTGCCTTCGCAGGCGTGAGCGTACTTCGCGCGGTCGCGCATTATGTCTTCGGCGACGGCAAGTATGCCGTCAATTTCTTCGGTGGTGAGGTCGGAAATGTCGATAAGGTGTCTTATTCCTTGCATAACAAAAATCTCTCTTTTGCCGCAAAACGGCTTTCTGACTGCCGTTTTGCACATTCAGCCGCAATTTTTTGCGGCTGAATCGTATTGTTTATTTTTTGGTCATCCAACTTTCGTCCGACGGATTGTCGCGGAAAGCAATGAGTTTTGCGCAATCTTCGGCACGGATATACCCTTCCTCGACGGCAACCTCGAGCAGAATATCGAGAGTGCAAAGACTGACCGCCCGCACTCCTGCCTGTGCCATTTTGTCTTTGCCCGCCTGCATTCCGTAAGTGAATATGCTTACCATTCCCAGCACGTCGGCGCCCGCTTCGCGGAGCGCGTCCACCGTCTCGAGCGAACTTTTGGCCGTGGAGATGAGGTCCTCGACGACAACGACTTTCGCGCCCGTGTCGAGTTTGCCCTCTATGCGGTTTGCCCTTCCGTGGTCCTTTGCGCCCGAACGGACGTAACCCATAGGCATACCGAGAAGATATCCCGCAATCGCGGCGTGCGCTATACCCGCGGTTGCCGTGCCCATAAGCACCTCGCAATCGGGGAACTCGGTCCCCACCACCTGCGCTATGCCCTTCTCCACCGCTTCGCGCACGGCAGGCGCGGTGAGCACGAGACGGTTGTCGCAGTAAATGGGACTTTTTATGCCGCTTGCCCAGGTGAAAGGCTGGTCGGGACGGAGAAAAACCGCACCTATGGACAACAGTCCTTTTGCGACTTCTCTTGCGAGAACTTCTGCGTTTGCTTTTTCGGAAACCATTTTGTTCATATCTCTTCTCCGAGGAAATCTTTTACACATCGTGCATAGGCTGCGACGGGATTGTCGGCTGCCGTTACGGGTCTGCCCACGACAATATAGTCGGAACCGAGTTCGCGCGCCAGCGCGGGAGTGGTGACGCGCACCTGGTCCCCCTTGCTGGCGTCGTCAAAACGTATGCCCGGCGTAACCGTCAGGAAATTCTGCCCGCAAACGCCGTGAACCTTGCCCGCCTCGAGAGGGGAACACACCACTCCGTCCAATCCCGAGCGCGCGGCATTTTCAGCATAACTCATAACCGTTTCGTCGATGGGGCGCTCTATCAGCAGTTCGTCGCGCATAAGTTGCTCGCTCGTGGACGTGAGTTGGGTGACCGCTATAAGCAGGGGACGAGTGCCGTCGGCACGCGTGAGCCCCTCGAGCGCGGCTTTCATCATCACCGAACCGCCGCCCGCGTGCAGGTTGCACATATCGACATCCAGTCCCGAAAGCACCGCCATTGCCTTTTTGACGGTATTGGGAATGTCGTGCAGTTTGAGGTCGAGGAAGATTTTGTGCCCGCGGCGCTTTATTTCTTTGACCATTTCGCTGCCGGCGGCGTAGAAAAGTTCCATACCGATTTTTACGAAAGGCTTTCTGCTGCAGCCGTCGAATCTGTCGAGGAAAGCGAGCGCCTGCTCCGCTCCCGCGAAATCAAGCGCGATTATAACGTCTTTTGCCATATTTTCTCCTGTTGCGGCGCGCTACAGCGCGGCGCCGATTATATCGGATATGTTTTCGATGCGGAATTTCTTCATTGCGTCGGGCAGGGATTCGACTATCTCCTTGCAAGCGTAAGGATTGACGAGATTTGCCGCCCCCACCTGCACGGCGCACGCGCCCGCCATCATCATTTCCAGTACGTCTTCCGCCGTCGTGACGCCGCCCATACCTATCACAGGCACGGTTACCGCACGCGCCACGTCGTTTATCATACGGAGTGCCACCGGGAACACGGCGGGACCGCTGACGCCGCCCGTCCTCACCGCGATAACCGGCTTGCGGGTGCGCAGGTCTATCCTCATTCCGACCAGCGTGTTTATGAGGCTTATGCCGTCCGCGCCGCCGTCGACAACCGCCCTCGCCATACCCGCTATACTGGTGACGTTCGGGCTGAGTTTGACGATAAGCGGCTTTTTAACTTTCTTTTTGACTGCGTAAACAAGTGATTTTGCGATTTGCGCATCGGTTCCGAAAGCCATTCCGCCGCCCTTTACGTTGGGACATGAAATGTTCAGTTCCACCGCGAAAACTTCTTTGCAGTCCGAGAGTTTTTCGGCGGCGAATACATATTCCTCTTCGCTGTGTCCGCCGACGTTCGCTATTATGGCGCCGCCGTAAACCGCTGCAAGGCGTGGTATTTCCTCTTTGGCCACGGCTTCCGCGCCGGGATTCTGAAGCCCTATCGCGTTGATTATGCCTGCGGGACACTCCGCTATTCTGGGGAGCGGGTTGCCGTAACGCGCGTCCTTGGTGGTGCCCTTGAGCGCTATGCCGCCGAGAACGTTCAGGTCGTAATACTCCGCGAACTCGCTGCCGAATCCGAAAGTGCCGCTTGCGGGAATGACGGGGCTTGCCAGTTTTCTGCCGAACAGGTTTACAGATATATCCATTGCGCCCTCCTCACTCCCATATCACGGACGCCGCCTCGAATACGGGGCCTTCCTTGCATACGCGCCTGAAACCGTCGGTCGTCTTTATACTGCAGCCCATACAAGCCCCGAAACCGCACCCCATACGCGCCTCGAGGCTGAGTTGCCCCGCCGTGCTCCAAGCCGAAAGCGCTCGGAGCATAACCGCGGGCCCGCAGGCGTAATAGCGGTCGAAATTCACTCCCGCCGCGAAATCTTTGTCGCGGAGAGCGGCAACGGCGTTGCCCCTATATCCTTCGCTGCCGTCGTCGGTGGCGACAATCACGTCGGCATAGCGGGCGAAATTGTCCTTGTAATAAATTTCGGACGCAGTCTGGAAACCGAGCACCGCAGTCGGGCGCACACCCTTTTCGGCAAACTTGCGCGCCAGCATAAACAGCGGAGCGCAACCTATACCTCCGCCCACAAGCAAAGGTTTTTCGGCGGAAAGGTCGAAACCGTTGCCCAGACACGTGAGCGCGGAGACTTCTTTCCCCGTCTGCCAGCGCGACATCCTGTCCGTGCCGGCGCCCACGGTCTTTACAAGCAACTTGAGGGTGCCGTCCCGCCCGCTGTCGCCCACGCTTATCGGGCGACGCAGGAACCGACCTTCCACTTCGATTTCGACAAATTGTCCCGCTCGCATAGGAGAAGCGCCCGAGAACGTCAACTCGAACACCGTGGGGGTAAGTGGGCGGTTGCCCGTGAGAAGCAGCGTCTCGCGTTTCATATCAGCAGATTGTGGAGACCTTGAAGGTCATATCCTCAAGCACGTCGAGCAACGCTTCGACGGTATCCTGCGACGTGAAGAGAGTGACGTTGTTTTCCACCGCCGCGCGACGGATTTCGTAGCCGTCGTGCTTGGTACTTTCCTCGTTGAGGTCGCGGGTGTTGATAACGTAGGTTACGTGTCCTTTCCTTATGCTGTCGAGAATGTCGCTGCTGCCGTCGCTTATCTTGGCTTTGCTGCGCGCCTTGATTCCGTTGCGGTGCAGGAATGCCGCGGTGCCTGCGGTTGCTTCGATGTTGAACCCGAGGTCGTAGAAACGGCGCGCGATGGGCAGGAACGCCTGCTTGTCGCAGTCCGCTATCGTCATAAACACCGTGCCGTAGTTCTGCATACTCATTCCCGACGCTTTGAGCGCCTTGTAAAGCGCGCGGTTCATAGAGACGTCGTAGCCGATTGCCTCGCCCGTCGATTTCATCTCGGGAGAGAGATAAACTTCCATACCCTTGATTTTGGAGAACGAGAAGGCAGGCGCCTTGACATACCACCTGTCGGGGGCTTTGGCGGGGAAGACCTCTTTTATGCCCTGTTGCCTGAGCGAAATACCGAGCATCACCTTGGTGCCGATATCGGCGAGCGAATATCCCGAAGCCTTGGAAATGAACGGCACCGTACGGGAAGAACGCGGATTGACTTCGATGACGTACACGTCGTCGTTGCGGTCGACGATAAACTGAATGTTGTAAAGACCAACGATTCCGATTCCGAGACCGAGTTTGACGGTGTAGTCGATGATTTTCTGTTTGACGGCTTCCGAAATGCTGAACGTGGGATAGACGCTTATGCTGTCGCCCGAGTGCACGCCCGTACGCTCGATGTGCTGCATTATCGCGGGACAGAACACGTCCTTTCCGTCGCAGACGGCGTCGACTTCCAGTTCCTTGCCGAGGACGTACTTGTCGACGAGAATTGCGTGTCCCGTGTTGAGCGCGGAGGCCGAGCGGAGATATTTGCCGAGCGCTTCGGGGGTGGAAGCAATCTGCATTTGCCTGCCGCCGAGCACGTAACTGGGGCGTACGAGAACGGGGTACCCGATTTTTTCCGCCACGGCAAGACCGTCTTCGACCGTGAAGACCGCTTCGCCCTTGGGCTGAGGAATACCGAGACGGTTGAGGATTTTCTCGAAGCAGTCTCTGTCCTCCGCGTTCTGAATCGCCTGCACGTCCGTGCCTATAATCTTCACACCGAGAGAATGAAGTTTGTCCGCGAGATTGATTGCGGTCTGTCCGCCGAGCGAAACCACCACGCCGTCGGGCTTCTCGAGGTCGATTATGTTCATCGTGTCCTCGACGGTGAGGGGCTCGAAATACAGTTTGTCCGAAGTCGTGTAATCGGTGGAAACGGTTTCGGGGTTGTTGTTGATGATGATTGCCTCGTAGCCCGCTTCGCGAATGGTCCATATGGCGTGAACGGTGGAAT
>USGA01000049.1 GCA_900554085.1 uncultured Clostridia bacterium
AGCGCGCTTGTCGACAAAAGCGTCGACCTGCGCTATTCTTTCTCCGTAGCGCGCGGACGTTGTCGTTTGCTTGTCCCGGCGCGCGGCGAAATCCGTCCTGACGTCCCCGAGGCAAAGCGCGGTAATCTGTATACCCGTGCCGTCGAGTTCGTGCCGCATTGCCCGCGCGAACATATTGACGGCGCTTTTGGTCACGGAGTACATAGTGCGGAAAGGCATAGGAACGAAAGCGGCGGCTGAACTTATGCAGACAATCCTGGCGCCCTCTTTCATATAAGGCAACGCCGCGCGGGTGCAATTCACGACG
Organism: uncultured Clostridia bacterium; assembly: GCA_900554085.1. Lineage (GTDB taxonomy): Bacteria > Bacillota > Clostridia > Christensenellales > CAG-917 > Limadaptatus. Next base: position 308 of record USGA01000049.1, read on the forward strand.
CCGTTCAGGTTGGTGTCGACTATCGCTCTCAGCGCTTTTTCGTCGATGAGTTCGACCGCGCCCGATTGTCCGTAGCCCGCATTGTTGAAAAGAACGTCGATTGAGCCGTACAGAGCGGCGATTTCGGCAAAAACGGTTTCGACCGCCGCGAAATCGGAGACGTCGCAGGCGAAACTGTCCCGACCGTTGTCGGGTGCGCTGCGCGAAAGGACCACGACGTTTGCCCCGCTTTCCGCGAGAGCGTCCGCCAGCCCTTTGCCTATGCCGCGGGTGCCGCCCGTGACGACAACTGTTTTCCCTTTGTAATTATCCATATCCGAAAGACATTATATCACACCTTTGCGGGCGTGGCAACGTCGTTTGACCGCGGCGGCGCGCCTATGCGGGCGCGCCGCTGTCACGTCGTCATTTATAGGACGCAAGCAAGTCGCGGAAAATCTTGATGTGCATTTCCTCGTCGAGGATTATGCGTTCCAGCAGTTGTTTTACGCTTTCGGTATGAAGATTGAGAATGGTGCGTTCGTAGTTGAGTATCGCCGTTTCCTCGGCGTGAATGTTCTGCGCGAGGAATTTTTCGGGAGAAAGGGTGTAATTGGCAAAACTTCCGCTCCAATATGTCCTGCCTCCCATTACGGGATATCCGCCCAGTTTGAAAATGGCTTCGCCGAGCAGTTCGTGATGATGCATTTCCGACTTCGCAATGCCGATGAGCACTTCGGAAAGTTCGGGACTTTTTATCGTTATGTAATGCTGGAAGCAATAGGTGGTGACGGCTGTCAGTTCTCCCGCGGGGCCTCCGTAATTGGGCATAAGCAGTTTGCTGTCGGCGAGGTTTTCGGCGACGTCGATTTCGGGATAGGGCAGTTCGCAGGCATAGAGAATATGGTCCATTCGCTCCTCCTTTTTTCACAATATATGACGGGGCGGGCAACGAGTGTGCGCTCCGAGAGGCTTTTCGGGCGCACGCGACGCGGTATATTGTCGGTTTTTATAAAATTCGCTTGCCAAAATTTCGGCGATGTGCTAGACTTTCATAGACTTGTTCGGAGGTAGAAATGCTTACAAGACTCGACAACGTTTTTTACGGACTTCTTGCCGCAACTGCGAGTGATACGCCGGGCGGTACGATTCCGCAAGCAACGCGCGAAGCGGTCGTGACGGCATTTATCGTGTTGATGGTTCTGGCGTCAATCGCTATGATCGTCGTCGTATTGATGCAGAAAGGCACAAACGACAACGTGGGAGTCATCACCGGCGCATCCGATACCTACTACGGCAGGAACAAGGAGAAAGGCAGGGAGAGCACGCTCAAGAAAATCACGCTCGCGCTCTTCGCTTTCATTCTCGTCTGTTCGATAATCTGCTTCATAGTGGACAGGATTTGACGGAAAGTTACGGCGGCGGCTCCTCGCGGAGCCGCTTTTTTGTATTCTCGGGGTGTGCGCGCCCCAACGCTTGAAAACAAATGCGGGAAGTTGTATCATACTAGATACGGCGCCTTGCCCGAAAACGAATTATGAAGATTGTCGCGACCAACAAAAAAGCCTATCACGATTATTTCGTCGAGGAGACTCTGGAGGCGGGCATAGTGCTCGTCGGCTCCGAGGTCAAGTCCGTGCGCCTCGGCGCAGTCAACCTGCGCGACAGTTTCGCAATAGTCAAGGGCGGCGAAGTCTTCCTTCTCGGCGCGCACATCGCGCCTTACGAAAAGGGCAGTTATTTCAACGTCGAGCCCCGTCGCAAACGGAAACTGCTGCTCAACAAGTCGGAAATCCGCAAACTTCAGGCAAAGACGGAGCGCAAGGGTTACACCCTCGTGCCCCTCAAGGTATATTTCAAAGACAGCCTTGTCAAGGTGGAACTGGGGCTTTGCCGAGGCAAGGAAACCCACGACAAGCGCGAGTCCATAAAACGCAAGGACGCCGAGCGTGAAATGGAACGCGCAAAAAAAGAATTCAACGCGCGCGGTTAAATGCGTAAAGGAGATACTATGAGCAAAATCGAGACAATTTGCGTGCAAGGCGGTTACACCCCCAAGAACGGCGAGCCGAGACAGGTTCCCATTATTCAGAGCACCACTTTCAAATACGATACCAGCGAGGATATGGGCAAACTGTTCGACCTTGAGACGAGCGGTTATTTCTACACACGTCTTCAGAATCCCACCAACGACCACGTGGCGAACAAGATTTGCCAACTCGAGGGCGGCACGGCGGCTATGCTCACCTCCTCGGGGCAGGCTGCAAACTTTTTCTCGATATTCAACATTGCGGGACAGGGCGACCACATCGTCTCTTCCAGCGCGATTTACGGCGGCACGTATAACCTCTTTGCCGTCACTATGAAGAGAATGGGAATCGAATTCACGTTCATTTCTCCCGATTCCACCGACGAGGAAATCGACGCCGCATTCCGTCCCAACACCAAGGCACTCTTCGGGGAGACGGTATCCAATCCCTCGGTCGCCGTCCTCGACATCGAGCGTTTCGCCGCAAGAGCGCACGCCCACGGCGTCCCGCTCATCATCGACAACACTTTCGCGACGCCCGTCAACTGCCGTCCCTTCGAGTGGGGCGCGGACATCGTCACGCACTCCACCACCAAGTACCTCGACGGTCACGGCTCGGCGGTCGGCGGCTGCATTGTCGACAGCGGCAAGTTCGACTGGACGAAATATCCCGAAAAATTCCCCGGACTCTGCACGCCCGACGAGAGTTATCACGGCGTGACGTACACCGAGAGATTCGGGCTTGCGGGTGCGTTCATCACAAAAGCAACGGCGCAACTTATGCGCGACTTCGGCAGCATCCAGTCACCTCAGAACGCGTTTCTGCTCAACCTCGGACTGGAGAGCCTGCACGTCAGAATGCAGCGCCACTGCGAGAACGCGCAGAAAGTGGCGGAGTTCCTCAAAGGCGACGACAGAGTGGCTTGGGTGACTTATTGCGGACTGGAGGGCGACAAGTACCACGAACTTGCCAAGAAGTATCTTCCCAACGGCTCCTGCGGCGTTGTCAGTTTCGGAGTCAAAGGCGGTCGCAAGGCGGCGGAAAACTTTATGAAGCACCTCAAGGTCTTCGCAATCGAAACCCACGTCGCCGACGCGCGTTCGTGCTGTCTGCACCCCGCCAGCGCGACGCACAGGCAGATGAACGACGACGAACTGAAGGCCGCGGGCGTTTCTCCCGACCTTGTCAGAATGTCCGTCGGTATCGAGAATGCCGACGACCTCATCGCGGACATCAAACAGGCTCTTGACGCAGTAAGCAGATAAAGAGTACAAAACGACAGATAAAAGCCGTATTCCGTTGCGTCAGACGGGCAGTCGGCAAAGGAGGCACAAGTGCCCATCATCATTTCAAAGGAATTGCCTGCGTACGAAGTTCTCCGAGGGGAGAAGATTTTCGTTATGGATTCCGTCCGTGCCGTAACGCAGGACATACGCCCCCTCGAAGTGGCGATTGTCAACCTTATGCCCACCAAAGAGGTCACCGAAACGCAACTGATGAGGTTGCTCGGCAACACGCCGCTGCAGGTCAACATACACCTTATCGGTACTGCAAGTTACAAGAGTACGCACGTGTCGGAAGCCCATATGCACAAGTTCTACAGTTCGATTGACGAAGTGCGCGGTATGAAATTCGACGGTATGATAGTCACGGGGGCACCCGTCGAGACCATACCTTTCGAGGAAGTGAAATATTGGGACGAACTCGTTTCCATAATGGATTTCGCGCGCGAAAACGTCACCAGCACGATTTATATCTGCTGGGGAGCGCAGGCGGCACTCTATCATTTCTACGGAATAGGCAAACAGTTGTTGCCGAGAAAACTGTTCGGAATCTATCCCACCAACGCCACACAGGAGAACGATATGTTGCTCAAGGGTATGGACGATACGTTCTATATTCCTCATTCCCGCCATACGCGCGTCGACGAGGAAGCCCTCCGCAAATGTCCGCACGTCAAGGTGCTTGCGGTTTCGCCCGAGGCGGGTATAGCAATAGCCAAAACGCACGACAACCGTTCGTTCTTCTTCACGGGGCACGCCGAGTACGACCGTTTCACGCTCAAGAACGAGTACGAACGCGACCTGGCGAAGGGGCTGGAAATAGACCCGCCCAAAGATTATTTTGTCAACAACGACCTGGGAGTGGTGGATATGAAATGGCGTTCCACCGCCAATCTGCTTTTCTACAACTGGTTGAACTATTACGTGTATCAGGTCACGCCGTTCGAGATAGGCGAAGTCGGCAAGGGCGCTTGAGCCTATACGCCGAAGCAAAAAGCGTGCGCATCAATGCAAACAAAAAACTCCCCGTGCAGGGGAGTTTTTTTTTGCGGATTTGCTTTTGCCGTCAGGGAGTGTCTTCCGTATCGTCCGCGGAGTCCGCGTCCGCAGTTTCGCCGTCGTCCGCGACGTCGGGGAGGGAAGTCTCTTCGCACGCGGTCGCGCATTCTGTTTCGGCTTGCGTTTCCGTTGCCGCCGCTTCCTCGGCTTCGGCGGCTGCTTTTGCGGCGCGAAGTCTGTCAGCGTCCTTGAATACGAAGAAGAGAGGAATTGCCGCGAGCGCCACTATAACCGCGGCGGCAAGGAAGAGTTCGAAGGGGGGAGTGGTCTGTCCGGCGTCGTGCGCGTCGAGCGAGTTTATGCCCACCACCTGCGCTATTGCGATACCCAGCACCATAGGAATTAGAACGGTGAAAATCATTCGCACGCCCTGGAATCTGCCTTCGGCACCTTTGGGAATGTAATCCTGGAAGGTGGAAGTCAGCGCTCCGCCGAGGGCAAGCATTGCCCCGAGAAGAATTATGCCTCCGACTATGAGAATGGGCAGATATGCGTTCTGCGGCATAAATTTCATACAGTACACGACTATTGCGCCGACTATCAGTATTGCGAGCAGAGGGAAGTAGAATTTCTTTCTGCCTATCTTGTCGAAGAATACGCCCAGCACTCCCGTTATAACCGCGCCTACCACGATAATTGCCGCGAGAGGCACAATGTAATCGGTTATGCCCAAAGTGTTTGCGATAAAGTTGATGAGGTACGACATAAATGTCTGCTGAGCGATGCCGAGCAGGCAAATCACCGCGAGGGTGACATACATCATTTTGTTGGCTTTGACCACGGAGGGGCGGAAGCCGTAGAAAGTCTCTTTCAGGTAATCGGGATTTGAATTGCGGACGATGTTCGGCGCGTCTTTCATAGTGAACGCGCTCACCACGCCGCCTATCATCGGGAATATTCCGATAATGATAAAGAAGAGTTTTATGAAAAGCGGATTGCGGTCGCCTATTGCCACCTTGACTATTTCGCCCGCTTCGTTGGTCACGGTTGCCCCGTTGTCGTAGGTAAACATTCCGATTCCGAACACCAGCACCGTGGCGACGACGGGCATAACGGAAAGTATTGTGTTGACCTTGCCGCGGTTGGTGGAATCGGTGACGTCGGTCACCCAGGCGTTGAACGCTGCGTCGTTTGAGGTGGAGCCGAAGAAAGTCATCACGCAGTCGAGTATTACGAGCACGGCGATGATACCCCAGTTTTCGCTTGCCGAAAAGTTTATGGGCACGGCGGCGAAAAGCATTATGGTCACGCCCCAGATTATGTAGCCGAACGTTATGAAAGGTTTGCGCTTACCCGTCTTGTCGACTAGGCCGCCCGCAAAAATCGTCGTTACGGTTGCGGTCAGCGCCGACAGTATGACCATCAGCGTGGTGACGGTGTAGTACAACTCGCCCTGCGTGTCGAAAA
>USGA01000050.1 GCA_900554085.1 uncultured Clostridia bacterium
GTGACCCCGAACTTTATGCGCGTTGGGTGCAGTTCGGAGCGTTTTCGCCCGTCAACAGGCTTCACTCCACCAAGAACGGTCATTCCAAAGAGCCCTGGCTGTACGGCGAGGAAGCCGAAAGAGTGGCTTCCGAATTCCTGAGGCTGAGGCACAGGATGTTGCCGTATCTGTACGCGGCGAATGTCGCAACCGCGACGGAGGGCACTCCCGTCTGCCGTCCGATGTATTACGACTACGACGAGGATATGGCGTACAACGTGCCCGACCAATATATGTTCGGCTCCGAACTCCTTGTCGCCCCCGTACTCACCAAAGCCCGTTCCGACGGCTTCGCACGCACGCCGGTGTGGTTCCCGAAAGGGGAGTGGGTGAACGTGTTCACGGGAGAAAGAGAACAGGGCGGCAGGTACAAAGTCGTCGAGAACGACCTTTCCACGTTCCCCGTCTACGCGAAAGCGGGCGCAATCGTGCCGCTCATTGCCGAAAGGGAAGGAAATTCCACGGAATTCGACGAAATCGAAGTGCTGGTGTTCCGCGGGGACAACCGTTTCCGTATGTATGACGAAGGTTGCGGCGGAATCGTTTTCACTTCGCGTGTCGACGGCGAAAAACTCGTGCTGGATATTGCGCCCGAAGAGGGCTGCAGAACCCGAACGCTCAAAGTCCGTTTCTGCGACGCCGTGCCCGCGGCGGAACAGACGGCGGGAATACTCGCCCGCGACGACGACAGCGTGACCGTGCCGTGCGCCGCGATTTCGGTGTGCGCGGTGTTTGGCGCTCCCGAGGAAAAAGCGGAAGAGGGCGGAGAGCCTCGGGCGTAAACCGCCGTTTCCGACGCAATCCGAAGATTTTTGCGGCGCGCGTTTCCCCCGCACCGGGTGTGCGGCGGAGCGCGCGCACGCCTTATATTGGGGGCGGCGAAAAAGTGGCTCAATTCGCTTGACACCGTTTTTCTTATTTATTATTATGGGTAAGCGTCTCCGCGGACGAAGGATTTCGCGCGCCGCGCACGGAACAGCGTGGCAACGACTCGTTCGGGTTGGACTGCTGCATTGCGAACTGCCCCTCGCTTGCACGGACTGTCGGAGAACATATCATTTTTGGAGGTCGGTATGGCTAAAGATTTGTCCGCAATGGCGAAAAACAACAAGTCTTATATGGCGAAGCCCGGCGAAGTGGAAAGCAAGTGGTATGTCGTCGATGCGACCGATATGGTCCTCGGCAGACTTGCCTCTCAGGTTGCGAGCATACTCAAAGGAAAAAACAAGCCCGAGTACACTCCCCACGTCGACTGCGGCGACCACGTTATAATCATCAACTGCGATAAGGTTGTGCTCACCGGCAGAAAACTGGAGCAGAAATACTATCGCTATCACACCGGTTACATCGGCGGTCTCAAAGAGGTTCAATACAAGAAACTTATGAGCGAGAAGCCCGAATTCGCCGTCTACAAGGCGGTCAAGGGTATGCTCCCCAAGACCACCCTCGGCAGACAGATGCTCAAGAAACTGCGCGTCTACGCCGGCAGCGAGCACGGACATCAGGCACAGTGCCCCGTGGCGCTCGAACTTAAATGAGGTGAACTATGGCTACCAAGAAGACCGTTAAGAAGAAAGTTCAGTATCTCGGCACCGGCAGAAGAAAGACCGCCGTCGCGCGCGTCCGTCTCCTCCCCGGTGAAGGCAACATCACCATCAACAAGCGCACTTTCGAGGATTACTTCCCCCTCGACACGATGCGTCTCATCGTCAATCAGCCCCTCGAGGCGGTCGGCGCCAAGGATAAGTTCGACGTCATCGTCAACGTCTACGGCGGCGGTATGACCGGACAGGCCGGCGCAATCCGTCACGGCATTGCCCGCGCACTCTGCGTGTGCGACAAAGAGGCCTATCGCGCGACCCTTAAGAAAGCGGGATTCCTCCGTCGCGACCCGCGTCAGAAAGAGCGCAAGAAATACGGTTTGCACAAAGCCCGTAAGGCGCCTCAGTTCTCCAAGCGTTAAAGAACTGTTACGCGAATTTATGTCGGCCCCGTTTGCGCGGGCAGTCGCGTGCGGCGAGCACGTCCTGTCTGCGGCGGCGGGGCTTTTGCGTATCACGTTGCCTGCCGCCGCGTTGCGGTCTGTGCCCCTGCGCATATTCGCGCGGAAACGTATTGCGAAAAAAACAGCCCTCGAATCGGGCTGTTTTTTGACAAATCGATGACAGGGCGGAATTATTTCAGCAATACCTGTGCGCAGGCGGCAATCGCGTTGCCGTCTCCTATATCGCCCACTCCCTCGTTGGTGGTTGCGGTGATGCCGAATTGCTCCTTGTTTATGTCGAGCAGTTTCGCCATACGGGTGCGCATTCTGTCGATATAGGGCGCAAGCACGGGCTTTTCGGCGATTATGCACACGGAGCAGTTGACGACGCCGCGGTTCTTTGCGCGCATTATTCTGAGCACGCCTTTCAACAGTTTCACGCTGTCCGCGTTGTCGTATTTTTTATCGTCGACGGGATAAAGGTGCCCGATGTCCTTTTCGCCGAGGGCGGAAAGGATTGCGTCCATAAGGGCGTGGATTGCAGCGTCTCCGTCGGAATGCGCCACGAAAGAATACGGGCAGGGTATGCGCTCACCGAGCAGTTTGATTGCTTTGCCCGCGACGAGACGGTGAACGTCGTATCCGAATCCCGTGAGATATGTGAGCAGGTCGGATTTGACGGTGATTTTGACATTTTCCGGCTCGCCGTCCACGAGGGTGACCGGCCCGTGTGCGTATTCGTCCACCACGCAGAAATCGTCGAGATAGTCTCCCGTGACTTCGGCGTAAGCCTTTTCCACGCGTTCGCGCGCAAAACCGACGGGGGTCTGCACCCTTCGGTACGGCGTGCGGTCGAGAGGGGAGACCCCTTCGTCGCCCGTATAAAGAATGTTGTCCACGAGAGGCAGCACCGGAACGCAGGCGCCGTATTTTTCCGCGCCTTTGACGACTCTTTTTATGAGACTTTCGCTGACGTAAGGGCGCGCTCCGTCGTGAATCAGCACGAGGTCGCAATCCTCGTCGAGGGCTTCCATACCATATTTGACCGTGCGCGTGCGCGTTGCGCCGCCGCGCGTGAGGACTATACGCCTGTCGTCGTCGAGCCCTGCGCGCTCGAGGGCGTCGAGAAACTCGTCGGACGAATCGGTGTCGATTGCGATTATTACGCGTTTGATATCGCGAAAAGCCAGGAAAGGTTTTATCGCTTCCACCAGAACGCAGGTGGAGCGGCAGGGTTCGAGAAGTTTGTTTTCCTTGCCGTAGCGCAGGCTGCTGCCGCCCGCCGCGACGACGACGTTGATTGTGGACATAATTCTCCGTGGGCAGGGGACGTTCCGTCCCTTTTATTCTTCTCCGATAATGCGGTACATCTCGGAAGCGGACTGTTTGGACTGTTTTTCGGACACGTCGAGCACCTCGAAAGTGAGGCTGCCCGCGCCGAAAGACACTTTCACCGTGTCGCCGACCTTGACTTCCTTGGCGGGCTTGGCGGGTTTGCCGTTGATTTCTATTCTTCCGCCCGAGCAGGCCTCCGCCGCGACGGTGCGCCTTTTTATGACGCGTGAAACTTTCAGAAATTTGTCTATTCTCACCGTTTTTACCTTTCCGCCGAGGGGTTTTGCGCCCGAGCGGGCGGGCAGACTCGTTCCTCGGCGGAGAAACATCGATTTTTTTATTCGCGCACTTGACAGGCTTGCATTTTGCTGATACAATGACAAAATGCGCAATACTGCATAGGACTACCCTCGAAATGAAAAATTACGGGGGTAGGGGGTTATCTCCACGAACGCAAGTATAACGCAACGGAGCAAAAAAAACAAGGGCTTTCCGCAAACGCGAAGTTTTCAAAAATTTTTTTGCGGGAAGGAAAAGTTGCAAATTTCAAGGAGTTAAGAATGTCCCAAAGAATCCACAAGGTTATGTACGGAACCACCGAGCGACAGACTTTTTCGAAGATTAAAGACGTCCTCGCGATTCCGTACCTTATCGAGGTGCAAAAAGATTCCTACGCGAACTTCATCGGCGACGGCATAAGGGAGGTTTTTGCCGATTATTCTCCCATCGTCGACTACGCCGGAAGATACAAGTTGGAGTTTCTTTCCCACTCGCTCACGGGCGAACCCAAGTACTCCGTCAAGGAATGCAAGGACCGCGACACCACCTATGCGCTTCCCCTCAAGGTTAAGGCGCGTCTCACCAACAACGAGACGGGCGAATTCATCGAGCAGGAAGTGTTTATGGGCGATTTCCCCCTGATGACCGAGGCGGGCTCTTTCGTCATCAACGGTGCCGAACGCGTCATCGTCAGCCAACTTGTCAGAAGTCCCGGCGTGTACAGCGAGAAATCCCTCGACCGCAACGGCGTTCCCCGTTATAAGACCACGGTTATTCCCAACAGGGGCGCGTGGCTGGAATTCGAGCAGGACCAGAACGACGTGCAATGGGTGCACGTCGACAGAATGAGAAAAATCACCGCGACGACTTTGCTCCGCGCGCTCGGTTACGGCACCGACGAGGAACTCATTGCGTTGTTCGGCGACGACGATATGGTGCGTGCCACCTGCGACAAGGACACCGCCTGTAAGACGAGCGACGCCGGCAAAATGGACCTCTTCAGAAGACTGCGTCCCGGTGAAGTGCCCACCATCGAAGGTGCGGATATCCTCATCAACGGCATTTTCTTCGATTACAAGAAATACGACCTCGCGAGAGTCGGCAGATACAAATACAACAAGAAACTCTCCCTCGCATCCCGTATCGAGGGCAGGGAACTCGCAGAGGCTGTCGTCAATCCTCAGACCGGCGAAATTCTCGCCGATGCGGGCGAAAAACCCGACGAGAAGAAGGCGACCGAAATCCAGAACAGCGGCGTCAACGTCGTTTACCTCGCATACACCGACAAAGAGGGCGTGAAGAGAAAGCACAAGGTCATCGGCAACAACACCGTCGACCTCGCGGCGTTCGTCGATTGCAATCCCAGAGACTTCGGAATTCACGAGAAAGTCTATTATCCCGCGCTCAAGAGTCTGCTCGAGGAATACTCCGACCGTGACGAACTCCTCGTCGCGCTCAGGACGCGCACCATTGCCGACACCCTCGTCAGCAAGCACATCACCCTCGACGACATCGTGGCGACGGTCAGTTACAACCTCGGTCTGCGTTACGGTTTCGGCACCTGCGACGACATCGACCACCTCAGCAACAGGCGCGTCCGTCCCGTGGGCGAACTGCTGCAGAATCAGTTCCGCATCGGTGTGTCGAGACTTGAAAGGGTCATCAAGGAAAGAATGGCTTCCGCTCAGGAAAGCGCCGAAATCACCCCTCAGACCCTCATCAATATCCGTCCCGTTACCAGCGCGATAAGAGAGTTCTTCGGTTCTTCTCAGTTGTCGCAGTTTATGGACCAGCCCAACCCCATCGCCGAACTTACTCACAAGAGAAAACTTTCGGCACTCGGCCCCGGCGGCCTCAACCGCGAACGCGCGAGTTTCGAAGTGCGTGACGTTCACCACTCCCACTACGGCAGAATGTGCCCGATAGAGACCCCCGAAGGTCAGAACATCGGTCTTATTTCCTCGCTGTCCACTTACGCACGCGTCAACGAATACGGCTTCATCGAGTCGCCTTACCGCAGAATCGACAAAGCCACCGGTATCGTCACCGACGAAGTGGTGTATATGACGGCGGACGAAGAGGACAAATACGTCGTGGCGCAGGCCAACGAGCCTCTCGACGATGACGGAAGGTTTGTCCGTGACCGCGTTATGTGCCGTATCAGGAGCGATATCCGCGAGAAGCCGAAGGACGAAGTCGACTATATGGACGTTTCGCCCAAGCAGTTGGTCTCCATAGCCACCGCGCTCATTCCCTTCCTCGAGAACGACGACACCAACCGCGCGCTTATGGGCTCCAATATGCAGCGCCAGGCAGTTCCTCTTCTCAAGCCCGAAGCGCCTATGATAGCCACCGGCGTCGAG
>USGA01000051.1 GCA_900554085.1 uncultured Clostridia bacterium
GGGTGTAGCGCAGTTTGGTAGCGCGTACGGTTCGGGACCGTAAGGCCGCGAGTTCGAATCTCGCCACTCCGACCACTTCGCCCGAAGGCGAACGACGGACACCCCGCACTTGTTGTGCGGGGTGTCTGCGTAGTGCGACATCGGGTTTTACGGAGAGTAGCGTTGTTTTGTGGCGTTGACTCAGGCATACGCAAGCCTTACGCCCAATATATATCTCATAATATGTTTACATCGCGCGCCTCGGGTAGTAGAATAAACGGTAAGAAGTCTGCTGTCGTGCTTTGCGCGGAAGGGGGAACAATGAAAGTTTTTATCATCGGCGGTACCGGATTGCTCGGCTCCGAGGCGGCGAAGGTGCTCATCGAAAGAGGGCACGAGGTGACGGCCATTGCGCTTCCGCCTCTTCCCGCGGGAGCGGAACTGCCTCCCGAAATGAAAATCGAATTCGGGAATTATCTCGAGATGACCGACGAAGAACTCAGGGCGCAGTTTACGGGTACCGACGCGCTTATATTCGCCGCGGGCGTTGACGAGCGCGTGGAAGCAGGGCCTCCCATATACGACCTTTACCGCAAATACAACATAGAACCCGTGCGCCGTCTGTTCGGTATGGCCAAGGCGTGCGGCGTGAAACACGCCGTGGTTTGCGGGTCTTATTTCTCGTTCTTCGACAAGGTATGGCCCGAAATGCGTCTTTCGGAGATACACCCCTACATCGCAAGTCGCCGCGAGCAGGAAGCGGTTGCGTTGTCTTTTGCGGACGACGGATTCGACGTGGCGGTGCTGGAGTTGCCCTATATCTTCGGAGTGCAGAAGGGAAGGAAGCCCGTGTGGACAATCGTTGCGGGCGCGCTTGCCAAAATGAAAGGACTGACTTTCTGGCCGAAGGGCGGCACCACTATGGTGACCGTGCGTCAGGTGGGCGAGGCTATGGCGGGCGCGGTGGAGCGCAACCGAGGCGGCAACTGTTATCCGATTGGGTGGTATAACAAGAACTGGAAAGAAATGCTCGCCGTTTTCCACGCCGAAATGGGCAAGCCCAACAGAAAAGTCGTCAGTATCGGCAAGGGTATGTTCGGAATCGCGGGCAGAATGATAAAACGTATGCAGACAAAGCAGGGCGTGGAGGGCGGTCTCAATCCCGCCAAATTCGCGCCGCTCCAGTGCGCCGAGACGTATATCGACAAGTCGCTCGGGTGCGAACCTCTCGGCGTGCAACCCGACGATATCGACGCGGCCATTGCCGCTTCGGCAAGACTGAGTTTCAATGTCGTTTACGGCAAAGCGGGCGAAGTGGTTGGAATGAAAGCCGAATGACGCTCGGTGCCGTTTGCCGCAAGATTGAAAAAACCGCTCTTCGGAGCGGTTTTTGTTTGTTGAGTCAAAGCGTTTTCGGCATTTCGGACGGAAGCGCGCGGGAGGCAATCACCACTTGTTGTGCACCTTTTCGGCAAAACACAGTTTTTGTTTGAGTTCGATTACCGTTCCGTCGTCGAGAATGCATTTGCCCGACACGTACCCGAAAACCTGGTGAGGAATCATACACATCACCTTGAGGTCAAACGGCTCGTAACGGTCTATGAGCGGTTTGAAGGTGCAGTCCAGCCGTGCGTCGTCGGATACGAAACGCCACGGCGCCATAAAATCGGGCGACCCCTTTTCGTCGCTTGGAATGAGAAAACGCGTGCGACCTATTTTATGTGCCTTTCCGCGGTAGAAGAGCATATCCTCGCTGGCTGCGGACGTGTCGCCGAAACCGTAGCCGATATTCCAGCCGAAAGTGCTTCCGTCGTCGAGGTGAGTCTGCAGACTTCCCCAGTACCACGTGTTGTCGTAGGTCCACACCCCGCGCCCCCAGTCCAGGGTGGCGAGAGAGGTCTCGGGATAGAATTTCTTTACCTTGTCGCCGACGGTGAATCTGCCTTGCGCCGTCATACAGTTGATTTTCTGGTTGTAGTAGAAATGTCCCGCCTTGTCGAAGGGCGTTGCAATTACCATACTTTCCTCGGGAAAATCGGTGAGAGTGACGTCAAACGTGACGTCGTGTCCTTTTTTGTCCGCATTTTTGAAAGCGCCCGTGAGGTGGCGCACTTTGCCGTCGTTTGAGAACGTGAAATGCGTCTTGCCGCATTTGTATCCCACGTCGCCCGTTTCGCTGGTGCGGGGCATATTCACTTTGCCGAGCGGGAAAAAGAAAATTTTGCTGTTGGTGAACTGCGACGGCGTGACGAAATCCATAACCGAAATGCTGAGCGCGCCGACATATCCCATATCGGCCAGGGTGAGGCACAGCGCGTGTTCGTCGCAACCGATGTAATAATAGTCCCATTCCTTTATGCGGCACTTGTCGGCGGTGATGTTTTCGCGGTTGTATTCCCACAGCAAGCGCTTTGCGTAACCGGGTTCGGCAATGTTGCCTTTATCGTTGAGAAGCAGTTGCCGCGAAGTGATTTCCTTTTGCATAACGACCTCCGTGCAGGGAACAGTTTAGCCCGAAGTTGAACGCGGTGTCAATATTGTTGATAAAAACGATTGCAAAATGCGAACCCTTGCGTTATAATCGTTTTCGCGTTGGAGCTTGGTGTAGTGGTAGCACATGGGCCTCTGACTCCCATGGTGTAGGTTCGATTCCTATAGCTCCTGCCAATGCACACACCCTCGCTGTTGCGAGGGTGTTGTTTTTTGTCCGCGCGCCGTATTGTGACGGGCGGGCGAAAATGTTGCAAAATAATAACGCCCGCGAGGTTCGCGGGCGTTTTTTGCGGAATCCGGTTTTGCGGGAATCACAATTCCTTTTTCATAGCGATGTGCGGGACGTGTTCTTCGAAATAGGTTTCGCCGTAGGGGACATAGCCGAGTTTTGCGTAAAAAGCGGAGGCGCGCACTTGCGCGGAAATCCTTATCTGCTTGCCGCCCGATAATGCAATTTCGCTTTCCGCAGCGGTGACCAGCGCAGAGCCGACCCCGCCTTTTCTGCAGGTTTTGCTCACGGCAACCCGACCGATGCAGAAGATTTCCCCGTCGTCGGGGAGGGAGTAGTAGCGACAAGTGCCGACGGGCGTGTCTCCGTCGTAGGCGACGATATGCGTCGAAAGGGTTTCTTTGTCGTCGAACTCTTCTTCGAATCCCTGTTCGGAGACGAAAATCTCCGTCCTGAGGGCACGGGCGTCGTCGGGCAGATGACCTTTTACGAAAATCAGTTTCACTCAGGCCATAAAGGGGGCGAGAGCGGCGAGGAGGTCGTCGCAGTCGTCGGAAGCGATTTCGAGGACTATGGGCTCGCCGAGGTCAAGGCTGAAAATACCGAGTATGGACTTGGCGTTGACGACGTATCTGCCGCTCTTGAGAGTCATATCGTAGTCGTAACGCGCGGCGATACTCACGAACTTCTTGACCGTTTCTGCCATATTGAGGTTGATTGTCACGGATTTCATAGTGCACTCCTTTATTGCGAACATTATAAACAATACCGATTGTTTTGGCAAAGAATTTGGGGCTAAAAGTTGCGTTTATGCAACTCGGACGGCGCACGCGGGCGCGAGCGATATTGATTATGGCGCGGAGGAGTGCTATAATCTTTGTGCGGAGGTGCAATTTGGAATACACGGGTGAAGGTATAGAGGCGCTCGTCGCCGCTGTTGAAGAGATTGAAAACGCAAGTCTTATAATGACAGACAAAAAAATCAGGGCGCTGCTCAAGTGCCTTGCTTATTACGAGGAATTCCGCACTGTCATAGAGTACTGCAGCAAGGGTGCGGATTATCCCGCGGAAAAGAAAAAGGCCCTTGTGCGCACGGGCGAATACCGCGCGTTCCGTCTGCCGAAAAGCCCCACTTCCGTTGTGGTGCTGGGAGTGGGATTGCTTACGGAATTCGACAGCGGCACCGCGGACTTTCTGGATTTCTGCAGCGACTGGTTTCCCGCCGAAAGCAAACAGGGCAGCCTGGAAAGATGTTGCCGCGAGTTTTTCGAGCCGTTCAAGTTCGCGCTTGCGGGGCTTGTCGTCGAAGGCATAAAAGAGGAAGTTCCCCTTGTGGACCGCGAAGTGGAATTTGCCCACGACGGCTTGCAGGAACAGGCGGAATATCTGCTTGTCGCGCTTGTGCGCGGAGTGAACGAGGGTAAAATGAGCGAAACGGACCGAGGCGAACTGCTGACTATGCTGGAAGGATTCTCCGCCGCGCTGGATTCGCGCGACATACTTATGATTAAGGCGGTATGGCTGGGAATAAAACGTTCGCTTGCCGCGTACAAACTTTGTGCGGACGAGATTGTCAAGACCGACGAACTGCTGCGACTTTATCTGGTTTCCAAATGATAATTCGCAAAAGGCGGCGTTTATATGCTCGATTTGACGTTTGAACAACTTAATAATGCGCAATTCGAACTTTACGAGCACAATCCCGTCATAAGGCACGGGGCGGACAGTCCGATTGTCGCGGACCCTTCCGTGCTTACGCCCGACCTCACTCCAGACGGCAAATGGCACCTGTTTGCGCACACTCTTTTCGGCGTGTACGATTATCTTTCGGACGACGGGGTGACCTTCGGCGTGCGCAGGAAAGTCGTTTCCCGCGCTATGCGTCCCTGCGTGGTGGTCGAAAACGGTGTTTATTATCTTTTCTACGAAAGGCTGCAGCCCGCGCTTGCAAGAGCGGCGGGATTGCTGGGCGGAAAATGGAAGTCCGAAATATTCGTTACCGAGAGCCGCGACCTCGCGTCCTTTTCGTCGCCCCGCCCCGTGCTGCGTTTCGACAAGGAATTCGAAAGAGCAGGCAGGGGGTATTCTCTTTCCAATCCGTTTGTGCTTCGCGACGGAGACAAATTCCGTCTCTATTATTCGGCAGGGTTGACTTATGTGCCGGATTGCGGGTTCTCCGAGCCGACTTACATCTGCCTTGCCGAGAGCGACTGTCCCGCCGAATGTTTCGTCAAGGCCGACGCGCCCATTATGTCTCCGTCGGGCAAAGGCGGCGGAAGCGACCTCGGTTGCGGGTGCATAAAGGTGTATAAACTTGCCGACTGTTACGCCGCGCTCCAGAACGGGATTTATACCGAAGGCGGGCGCAGCCGTTCCGCAATACGGCTGTTGCGCTCGAACGACGGCGTGCATTTCGAGTTCGTCAAGGTGCTTCTGCGACCGCGCGTGTGTGGCGGCAATGAGTGGATGGCGCAATTCGTATACGCTTCGCACCTGGTACGGTACGGCGACGAACTTAGGCTGTATTTCAACGCACGCAACACCGCCAATATGCTGGCAGGCAAGGAAAACATAGGTTTTGCGACCGCGCGTCTCGGCTGACGGGCACATTGCGGCGAAACGTCGAAACGTTAGACGAAGGACAAACAAAAAAGGCTCCCGCTCGGGAGCCTTTTCCGATACGCGTGGTAAGCGGACCGTCACATTCTCGTGGATTTGTCCTCGCCGATGCCCAGCATACCGTCGACGACGTACTTTTTGCCGTTCACGTCTTTGACGTAGCCGTAGATTTTGCCGAACGGCAGTGCGTAATAGGTGTCCACCACCAGCAGGTGAATGGGCATATAGAAGGTGTTTTCGATTTCGAAGCGGATATCAACGCAACCGTGTTCGTCGCGTATGCGCCAGGTTCTGGACTTGCGTTTCTCCCTCTCGAAAACGACGGGGGGCAGGGGAGAACTCTCTCCCTCGAGCCAGATAAGGTTTTCGTTGTAGTTGTCCTGGTCGATTGACTGGTTGCGGGTGAGGTTGAAAGCGAAATATTTCATCTCGCCGTCGATTTCGCACTTGCCCATAGTCGTCAGCCAGTCGTAGTGCGCGCAATAAGGGTAGTAGCCTTTGTGGTCGTCGATTATCGCCACGGAATTCGCGTTGGTGCGGAGGGTTTCGCCGTTGACGGTGATGGTGCCCGTCGCCTTGAAGAAGTCCTTTTCGGAATAAAGCGGTTTGTTGGGACC
>USGA01000052.1 GCA_900554085.1 uncultured Clostridia bacterium
TGACTTGCGGGGTTGTCTCCGACAAGTATGACGGCAAGACCTATCTTGCCGTATTTATCCTGCGGGAGCGCGGCGACTTCCGCCGCAATTTGTTTCCTTGTCTCGCTGCTTACGAGTTTACCGTCGATAATAGTCATAATCAGTTGTTGATGTAAGTCGTATTCTTCTGAATGACGTCGTGAGCGCCGCCTTCGGTAATACTGGTGGCGGACACCACGGTGAGTTTGGCGTTTTTCTGCAGTTGCTTGATGGTTATCGAGCCGCAGTTGCACATTGTGGAACGTACCTTGTAAAGGCTGCGTTCGACGTTGTCCTTGAGTCTTCCCGCATAAGGAACGTAACTGTCGACGCCTTCCTCGAAACTGAGCCCCGACTTGCCGCCGAGGTCGTAACGCTGCCAGTTGCGAGCGCGGTTGCTGCCTTCTCCCCAATATTCCTTGACGTAATTGCCGTTGATGTTGAGTTTGTTGGTGGGGCTTTCGTCGAAACGGGCGAAATATCTGCCGAGCATAAGGAAGTCTGCACCCATAGCGAGAGCGAGAGTCATATGGTAGTCGTGCACAATTCCGCCGTCGGAGCAGATAGGCACGTAAACTCCGGTTTTCTCGAAGTATTCGTCACGTGCCGCAGCCACTTCGATAAGCGCGCTGGCTTGTCCGCGGCCGATACCTTTCTGTTCGCGCGTGATGCATATGGAGCCGCCGCCGATTCCCACCTTGACGAAATCCGCTCCCGCCTCGGCGAGGAAAAGGAACCCGTCTCTGTCAACCACGTTGCCCGCGCCGACCTTGACGGAATTGCCGTATTTCGCGCGGATAAAATCGAGCGTGCGCTTCTGCCAGATGCTGTAACCCTCGGAAGAGTCAATGCAAAGCACGTCGGCACCCGCTTCCACGAGAAGAGGCACGCGCTTTTCGTAGTCGAGAGTATTGATGCCCGCGCCCACCATATAACGCTTGTTTGCGTCGAGCAGTTCGAGCGGGTTTTTCTTGTGCTGGTCGTAATCCTTGCGGAAAACGAAATAAACCAGGTGGTCGTTCTCGTCCACAATGGGGATTGCGTTGAGTTTGTGCTCCCATATTATGTCGTTGGCTTCCGCAAGTCCCGTGCCCAAAGGCGCGGTGACAAGTTTCTCTCGCGGAGTCATAAATTCGCTCACCTTGAGGTCGGGAGACATACGGCTGACCCTGTAGTCGCGGCTGGTCACAATGCCGAGCAATTTGCCCGAACTCGTGCCGTCGTCGGTGACGGCAATGGTATTGTGACCTTTGACCTTCACAAGTTCCACCACGGCGGCGAGGGTGTCGTCGGGAGTAAGGTTGGAATCGGACACCACGAAGCCCGCCTTATAGTTCTTCACGCGGCGCACCATAGCGGCTTCGTTCTCGGGGCTCTGCGAGCCGTATATGAAACTGAGTCCGCCTTCGCGGGCAAGCGCTATTGCAAGGGTGTCGTTGCTGACGGACTGCATAATAGCAGACACGAGAGGTATATTGAGGGAAATCTGCGACTCCTCGCCTTTCTTGTAACGAACGAGGGGGGTGCGCAGACTGACGTTTGCGGGAATACAGTTTTCGTCGGTGTACGCGGGTATCAGCAGATACTCGCTGAAAGTTCTCGACGGTTCTTCAAAATACTTTGCCATAATGCCTCCTATCCGAAATAATATACCGCAGACTCGAAGAGTCCCAAATCGTAGTTGCCGACGACGTTTCTGTAAAGCCCGGCGCCGACGCGCTCGCTGTGCCCCATTTTGCCGAACACCCTGCCGTCTGGAGAAGTTATTCCCTCCACCGCAAGGTCGCTTCCGTTGGGATTGAACGCCACGTCCGCCGTGGGATTGCCCGAAAGGTCGACGTACTGAGTGGCAATCTGTCCCGCCTTTTCGAGACGTGCCAGCCACTCCGCGTTTGCCATAAATCTGCCCTCGCCGTGCGAAACGGGCACGTTGACGATGTCACCCACCTTCACCTTGCAAAGCCAGGGCGAAAGGTCGGAACAGACTCGAGTGCGCACAATGCGGGACTGATGTCGCGCGATTTTGTTGTAGGTAAGCGTGGGGTCGTCGGCTCTGGGCTCCGTAATATCGCCGTAGGTGACGAGCCCCAGTTTGATAAGCGCCTGGAAGCCGTTGCATATTCCCGCCACGAGTCCGTCGCGTTTTTTGAGCAGGTCGCGAACCGCGTCGGTGACGCGCGCGTTGCGGAAAAAAGACGTTATGAATTTGCCGCTTCCGTCTGGCTCGTCGCCGCCCGAGAATCCGCCGGGAACGAATATCGCCTGAGCGTCTCCGACCAGCCGCGCGAATTCTTCAACCGATTGCGCTATGCTGTCTGCGGTGAGGTTGTTGACGACGAATATTCTCGCCTTCGCTCCCGCTCTCTCTGCCGCTTTTGCGGTGTCGTATTCGCAGTTGGTGCCGGGGAAGACGGGAATGAGAATCTCGGGTCTTGCGATTCCGAGCCCCGATTTCTTCGCACCGCCGCACTCATACGCAACCTTGTGGAGTCCTTGTCCTTCCTGCGTGATGTTGCAAGCGAAAACAGGCTCGAGTTTGCTCTCGTAAACGCCGAGTATTTCGTCTGCCGACACCCTTTCGTCTCCGAGAACGAACTCGGCTTTTTCGGTAACGGTGCCGAGGGGCTCGCCGCCCTCCGCGTCATCGGCAAGTTCGACGATGAAGCAACCGTACTTTTCGGCAAAGGCCTTTTCGAGGTTGACGGACTTGTCAAACTCAAAGCCGAAACCGCCGCCGAAACTCATCTTCATCACGCCTTCGGCAATGCCGCCGAACGCGGGCGTCCACACTGCCAGGGCCTTGCCCGACCTCACGAGGGCGGAAACCCTGTCGAGATTGGAGAGGAAACTCTCCGTGACGGGCAACCCGTCTTCGCCGTACTCACAGGCAAACAACGCAACTTTACTGCCCGCCTTTTTGAAATCGGGGGACACGATGTCGTCGGTCTTTGCCGTCGTCACGGCGAACGAAACGAGCGTGGGGGGCACATCGAGATGTTCGAAAGTGCCACTCATACTGTCCTTGCCGCCTATTGCGCCGATACCGAAATCGCGCTGCGCACGGTATGCGCCGAGCAACGCGGCGAGAGGTTTGCCCCAGCGTTCGGGACGCGCCATAGGCTTCTCGAAGTACTCCTGGAAAGTAAGATAAACGTCCTTTCTGTCCGCGCCTGCGGCAATGAGTTTGGACACGCTTTCGACGACTGCGAGGTACGCCCCGTGGAAAGGACTGTTTTCGCTGATATAAGGGTTAAACCCCCAGGACATAAGGGAACAAGTGCGTGTTTCGCCTTTTTCGACGGAAACCTTGTTCGCCATACACTGAATGGGAGTGAGTTGTTTCTTGCCTCCGAAAGGCATAAGGACGGTGCCTGCTCCTATGGTGCTGTCGAAGCGCTCGGACAGCCCTCGTTTGGAACACACGTTGAGGTCGCCCGCCAGAGCGCGCATACCGTCCGCGAAGTTCGCGGGCGCTTTTTTTGCGCGTTTTGCGGGAGCGACGATTTTCGCCGTGGTGTGTTTCTCGGCTCCGTTGGAATTGAGAAATTCGCGGGAAATATCGACAATGGTCTTGCCGTTCCATTTCATTCTGAGACGCGGTTCCTCGGTGACCACGGCAACTACCGTCGCTTCGAGGTTCTCCGCGTACGCGAGACTCTTGAACTTTTCGGCGTTCTCCGCCGCGACTACCACCGCCATTCTCTCCTGGGATTCGCTGATGGCGAGTTCAGTACCGTCGAGTCCTTCGTATTTTTTAGGCACGGCGTTAAGGTCGATTTCCAGCCCGTCGGCAAGTTCGCCGATTGCCACCGACACACCGCCCGCTCCGAAGTCGTTGCACCTCTTGATAAGCAGCGAAGCCTCGGGATTGCGGAAAAGTCTTTGCAGTTTGCGCTCCTCGGGCGCGTTGCCTTTCTGCACCTCCGCGCCGCAAGTGGCGAGAGAAGCCGTGCTGTGCGCCTTCGAAGAACCCGTTGCGCCGCCGCAGCCGTCTCTGCCGGTGCGTCCGCCGAGCAGAATGACTATGTCGCCGGCAACGGGAGTCTCACGCACCACGTTACGTGCGGGAGCCGCACCCGTCACCGCGCCGATTTCCAGACGTTTTGCCACATAACCGTCGTGGTAAAGTTCGTCCACGATTCCCGTCGCAAGACCTATCTGGTTGCCGTAGGAACTGTACCCCGCCGCCGCGGTCGTGACGATTTTCTTTTGCGGCAATTTGCCCTTGAGCGTCTCCGAAAGAGGCACAAGCGGATTGCCCGCGCCGGTCACGCGCATTGCCGAATATACGTATGCCCTGCCGCTCAGCGGGTCGCGTATCGCGCCGCCTATGCAGGTCGCCGCGCCGCCGAAGGGTTCGATTTCGGTGGGATGATTGTGTGTCTCGTTCTTGAACAACAGCAGCCAGTCTTCGTCTTTTCCGTCGACGTCGACCTTGATTTTGACCGTGCAGGCGTTGATTTCCTCGGATTCGTCCAGGTTTTCGAGTTTACCCTCGGCGCGAAGTTGCTTTGCGGCAATGGTCGCGATGTCCATAAGGTTTATCGGCTTATGCTCGCGGTGAAGTTGCTTGCGCGCGGCAAGATAGGCTTCCCACTCCGCCTTGCAAAGGTCGCTCTCGAATTCCACGCTGTCTATGGTCGTGAGGAAAGTCGTATGACGGCAATGGTCGGACCAGTAAGTGTCTATCATACGTATTTCCGTGAGAGTGGGGTCGCGTTTTTCCGTCCTGAAATAGTCGCGGCAGAAACGCACGTCGTCGGCGTCCATAGCCAGCGAATATTTCTTTGCGAACGCCTCGAAATCGCCGCCCTCGAGGGAAATGAAACCGTCGACGGTGGGCACCTCGGTGGGCACGGCGAACTCCGTCCTGAGCGTCTCGGGAAGCGCAAATCCCGCTTCGCGGCACTCAACGGGGTTGATGACGTAACGCTTTATTCGTTCTGCGTCCTCCGCCGTGATATTTCCGTAAAGCAAGTGAACCTTTGCCGTCGCCACAAGGGGTTTTTCCTTTTGCGAAGCAATCTGAATACACTGCGCCGCGCTGTCCGCGCGCTGGTCGAACTGCCCGGGCAAAGGCTCCACGGCAAAGACCGCCGCCGCGCCTTTTTCGTCGAGCGTATCGGTCACGATGTCGAGTTGCGGCTCCGAGAAAATGTTGCGTTTTGCGTATCCGAAAAGTTCTTCGTCAACGCCCTCCACGTCGTAGCGGTTGAGCAGCCGCAGGCCGCTCAGCTCCTTGATGCCCAGCAGCGAGACCAGCTCGTTGCGCAGGCTCTGGGCCTCGCCGTCGAAGCCGGGTTTCTTTTCAACATAGATACGATATACCATTGGGTATTTCCCTCCTGTATCGATTTTTCCGTCCGGGCGGAACCTCTCCGCCGCGCCGCCTCCCCTACCGAGAGGAGGCCTTGGCATATCGGAGAAGTTTTCCTCTTCGCCAGAGGCTCCCCTCGATAGGGGAGCTGTCGAGCGAATGCGAGACTGAGAGGTTGAACAACCAAACAACTTTACAATAAAAGGAGAAATAATTATGAACGGACTCGTAGCTCTGGGCGCTGGCATCGCAGCGCTGACTGGTATCGGCGGCGGCATCGGCATCGGCATCGCCACCGGCAAGGCAACGGAGGCCATCAGCCGCCAGCCGGAGGCTTCCGGCAAGATCCAGACCAACCTCCTGCTGGGCGCAGCTCTGGCCGAAGGTACTGCCATCTTCGGCTTCGTCGTTGCTCTGCTTATCATCCTGTTCCTGGGTTGATCACGGAGGCATGACGAATGCTGACTCTGAATCTGAACCTTCTGTATACAGTCGTCAACATTCTGGTTCTGTTTTTGCTGCTGCGCAAGTTCCTGTACAAGCCTGTCATGAA
>USGA01000053.1 GCA_900554085.1 uncultured Clostridia bacterium
CGGCGCGGTATCCCGCCCTGGCAAACGCCACGGCGTCCGTCGCGCCGAACGAACAAGCGCGTTTTTCGCATATTATGCCCGCCGCTCCCGCGGCGTCCGTAAGTGCCTCGGCAAGCGCGGCGTCGGTCCCGACCAATCCGTTGAGTTCTCTGAGAGACACGGCGAATTTGTCCGCTTCCCTCAACGTGTCAAGCGCTATGACGACGGTGTCGGACTTGTCCTCGTCCGCGTGCGCCTTGCACCACGCCGCGGCTCCGCGCATTCCGCATTCTTCGGCACCGGTGACCACCACGGTCAACTCTGTGCTTTCGGTTGCCGCGCCGTTGTCTTTCAGCGTGCGCATAAGCGCAAGCGCGGTGTAGCAACCGCTGAGGTTGTCGCTGGCGCCCTCGGAAACTTTTGCCTCCGAAAACGAAGAAACAGGCTATCCACACGGGCACGAAAACTATTCCCGCCAATCCCGCGTACAAATATTCGCCCACGACGAGCCCCGAGCCCATACTGCCCATATACGCCCAACGCGCTATGTCCGCCGCCAGAACGTAAAGCACACCGAGCACGGCGAGAGCGCACACAACGGCAACACCCCTCGTGCCGAGCGCGGATTTGAGAGGAGAAACGGGCGCGGCGTCGACGTGTGCGACCAGAATCACGCGCTTGCGGCGTTCGCCGACGCACTTTTTGGTCGCCGTAACGTTCTGCGAAGTGCGCGTGACGTACATTCCGTCAAAGCACGGGAGGCAAAGCAATCCCTGCACCACAAACGGAACGAGCGCCGCAATTACGAAAACAACAGAAAGGAAAGACACGAAGAAATAAGTGACGTAGGCAAGGACGGCGCATATCGCGGTGAAATAAACCCAGCCCGTCGCGGCGGCAGGAGCAACCGCGAATTCCTCGGTCGCAACGCTGTCGGCGCACTTTTCCAGTTCCTCTTTCAGGCGGACTGCCGCGTCTCTCTCTGCCGCGGACGAAGGAAGTCGTCCCGCGAATTCTTTCGTCGCCGCTTTTATTTCTTCCGCCGCGGTCTGTGCCGCAGCACCGTAAATTTCGTCGGAAAAAGCAATCTTCATAACTTCACCTGTCTATGTTGAGGTTGCGCATCATCATACCGAGCAACATTCTCAACGCCTCTTTTTCGTTATCCTCGAAATTGGCGAACGCCGTCGCGAAAAAGCGACGGTTTGCTTCGTCTATGAGTTCGGCGACGTGTTTGCCCTCCTCCGTCAGCGCAAGGTCCTGTTCGCGCTTGTCGGATTCGGAAACCGTCGCGGTGATGTAGTTCTTGTCCTTGAGCAACTTGACGCTGCGCGAAACGAGCGCCTTGCTTACGTCTGAAGCGTATGCGATTTCACTCGCGGTAGGCATTGTCTCGATACTGCTTAGAACAACTATTTCGTTGGGAGACAGGTCATAACCTTCCAACGCGTTGAGTTGGAAGTCGGTGTAGGAACGTAGCAGTTTTCTGTACGCCGAAAAGAAATAGGCGGCACTCTTGATACTCATAAAAATAGTATAACATTGAAACATCGGTCTTTCAACCGATTTGACGAAAAATGTTAACACATTTACCTATTTTTCGGAATAAGTCGCAGAAAGCGGATTTTCCGCGGCAGACGGCGCCGACGCGAAATACTATCAAACAAAATCAATTAACGAGCGCCCGCGCCACCGTTTCGGCACTGGTCCACGCCCATTGAAGATTGAACCCGCCGCAAATTCCGTCCACGTCGAGAGCCTCGCCGACGGCGTACGCACCCGCGCACACTTTAGACATAAGATTGCAATCGAACTCTGCAAGCGGGAGTCCGCCCGACATTACCTGAGCGGCGTCTTTCCCTCGCACGCCCTCGAAAACCAGCCTGTAGTTTTTGGCCGTCGCAGCCAGCGCCCCCGCATCGGGGACGGCGTTCAAATCCTGTCCCGCCCTTGCCGCAATACGTTCCGCCACGCGGGAATGGAACCACCCCGCCAGCGTTTCGCCGACACTCGTGCCGCAGGCGGAGAATTCCTTTGCCAGTTCTTCCGCCGTAAGTTCGGGCACGAAATCTATTGTCAGGACGTCGCCGACTTTCATTTCCCCGCGGGCGTACAACGCGGATATATCCATAGCCGCTATACCGCTGAGGCCGTTGTCCCTGAAAAGAATTTCACCCTTGGAGCGGTGCTCACCCGCGCTCAGCACGCATTTTACGCGCACTCCCGACAATCCTTTGACGCTCTCCCTGTCGGTGAGAAGCGGCACGAGAGAAGGTGCGAATTCCCTGCGCGTGTGCCCCAGCGCCGTGTAAAGAGAAAGGCTGTCGATGCCTCCTCCCGCGTCCGAACCGCCGGCAAGCACGACGTTTGCGGCCGACAGCGAAAGACCGCCGCCGTCGGACAAGACCGTTTCCAGGCCGAAAAGTTCGTCTCTTTTGCGGAGAGCGACGACGCGCGCTCCCGTAATCACTTCCGCGCCGGCCTTTGCCACACCGCGCCGCAGACAATCAAGCACGCTCGCCGCAACGTTGGAATAGGGATAAACTCTGTCGCCTTCCCTGCGCGTGGCAAGCCCCAGAGAACGGAAATGAGCCAAGGTGTCGTCGGGAGAAACGGCATTCACGAAATCCGCCGCTTCGGGCACGTTGTAGTCGCCCTCCGCGAGCGGACGGGCAAAAGTCAGGTTGCACCTGCCGTTACCTGTGGCGAGAAGTTTTTTGCCGACGCGGGATTGGCTCTCGAGCAGCGCGACTTTCTTGCCCGCAAGCCGCGAAGCGAGATATAAGCCCGCCGCACCTCCGCCTATGACCGCAACGTCGTAAACCACCTTTCCTCCCCTTGCGAAAACGCGCGGATTGACCGCGCGCCCGTAATTAACGATTTTTCCGTAAAGACGCTCCGACGGGAACGTCCGCAGTGTTACTTTTCCGCCGCTTCGTCTTTCTTGACGTCCTCAACGGGCGTGCAGACGTTGACGATGTGCGCCGCGAAATTGTCCGCCACCTTGCGGTCGAGAGTGTAGAACGTCCAAAGACCTTGTTTGCGCGCCTTGACGATTCCGCTCTCGCACAGCAACTTCATATGATAACTGAGCGTGGGCTGAGAGCAATCGAGGCTCTTGAGGATACCGTTCGCGCAGAGTGTGCCCTTCCTCAACATCTTGACAATCTTCATTCTATTGTTGTCACCGAGCGCTTTGCATACCGAGATAAATTTCTTTTCTTCCATAAAATTACCGTCACTTTTGCCAAAATTGTATTCAGTCGCCGCACGGCGCGAAACCGCACCCGCACAGCACTCCTAGCATAACCCTAATAAGGCGTTTTGTCAACCTCCGAGGCTTACAAAACACCCCGTTGCAAACCGCTTTCCGATGCGTTGCGACGACCATTTTGTCGGTCACCGCCGAGACACGTTGCGCATATCCGTACATATAACCGTATCTGTGCAACCGCCGACAGTTTCCGTCTGCATTCAGGAGGCAGGAACGGGCGCACTTTGCCGTGCGCCCGTAATATATCCCCGCAAAGGAATTTTAATCGTTTAAGACAAATATCGCGTATTTGCGACAATCGTCCGTCAGTCGTTTCTTATCTCCGCGAAAACGTTGCACATTTCCCTGCGCATACGCAGGAATTCGGAGTTGCCCGCCAGCAATTCGTCGAGGTCGCCCGCTTCCCAACCGCTCTGCACCTTGGAAATCAGTTTGATGCGGAAGAACAGGTTGTTCTTGTCTTTCTCGCCGTCGATGAACTCACAGGAGGGGGCGAGAATAAGCAGTATCGGCGTCTCCGCAAGAGTTTCCCTCACCACGCGGTTGTTGAGAATCCCGAGAAGATATTCCTTTTTCTTTTCCCAGTCGCCTTCGCCGAAAGCGTCGTATCCGATGATTACGCGCGCTTTTGAGCAGTTCAACGGCAACATTCTGACAAATTCGTTGAGCCAGCCGCCTCTGGTTACGACCAGTTTGCCGTCGCGTTCTTCCACGTTCATACTGATATTGGCGTGGTCTATTGCGTAATCAATGCTGCGGCAATATTCGGATTCGCAGTTGTAGAGCGACAAGTCCACTTTGTAGTTGCCGCTGCGGTACACCTTGCCGCTTTTCGCCTCACCGCGGGAAGCGCTCGCGTAGCCGAGTTTTTCCGCGAGCGGATAAAGAATCTTTTTGAGATGGAATTCCGTCCAGCCTTTGCAATCGCCGTCGCCGTCGTAACTTCCGCTGCGGTAAAGTTTTTTTCTTGCCTCGGGCCCGTCGAGGCTCTTCATCGCGTCCGCCCAGCAAGCGAGATAGGTCACCACAAAATCGTTGATGTTGCTTTTCCTGTCCATAATGCACCTCACTCGTAAAGTTTTCGGTTGCTTTGCGTCGGAGAAATTGCACGGCGACGTGCGCGTCGCTCCGACGTATGCTCGTGATTTGCCGCCGCAAGAATCGGCGTGCGGACAAGGGTGCTCAAACCGACGGACGCGAACTCCCGAGACATCGCGCTCCGCTTTTCCACCCTTACCTGTTTTGATTATACCGCGCTTTTCCGACAAAAAAAAGAGGCGTTTTCGCCACGTCGGGCGAAAGTCCTGCAAACACGGGAAAATCTACGAATTTTTCCCCGCAACACGGGGTGTACTTTCCGCCGTTTCCGTGTTATGTTGATTAGGTAATGGCAAAGATACGAACGGGGGAAGATATGAAAAGAGTTTTAACGCTTATCGCGGCAATCCTGATTGCGACCTGCCTTTGTCTGCCGCTCGCGGCCTGCAACAAAATAGACATCAAGGACTATCCCGCCGTGCGCGACACCTACGCCGTGACGCCCGACGACAGCATACCTTTCTGCGACATCGCCTCCGCCCCCTCCGACAACGGGAGCAGAGGCTTCAGGGGCGAGGCGTACATAAGGCTCGGCACCGACGAGGCTTTCCCCGGAAGCGGTGAAAGTTACACGGACAGACTGGCAAGCCAGATGGAACTTTACGCAGAGGACGGCATAAAGGTTATGCAGGTTTACGTTTATCTCATTGACTACGCAAACTGCGACATACCCGACAGCGCGTTCGTGCAACTGCGCGAATATTTCGGACTCATCCGCTCTTACGGGATTAAAATGTTGCTCCGCTTCGCCTACGAATGGACTTCCGAGGGCAAGACGGGACCGAGGACGGCGGATATCGAGGGGCATTGCAAACAAATCAAATCCTTCATCGAATCGAACCGCACCCTGTTCAACGAAACCGTCTACGCCGTACAACTCGGAATGATAGGCCTGTGGGGCGAAGGGCACTCCAGCGTGCACAACCTCAGCGTGAAACGCGTCATCAAAGCCGTTGCCGATATGGTGCCCGAGGACTTCGTCATAATGGTGAGAACCCCCGAAATTCTGTCCAAAGTGCCCGACGAACTCGAACACCGCTTCGGTTTGCACGACGATTTCCTGGTGGGATACGACCACGAATGGGGAATGATGGACTGGGATTCCGAGCAATACCCCAAACTGCTGACGAAATGCAAGTACACACTCACCGACGGCGAACTGCCCTGGGGCGCACAGTTCGACGGCAATCTGCTGGATACCGAGGGCATAGTGGGACAATGCGCGGGATACGGGCTGACCACGCTGTCGGTGGAGCACAACTATAAGGAGGACGGCAACGAATACTGGCTGCAGAAATGCAAGTCCGAATATCTCGAACAATCGTATCTCGTCGAAAACCGCCTGCCTTTCAACCCCGCTCTGCTGACCGACGGAAAGATAAGCGTATACGACTATCTGCGGCTGCACCTCGGCTATCAACTGGTAGCGTCGAATCTCGGCATATCGGGCGGCAAAGCCTCGTTTATGCTCACCAACTACG
>USGA01000054.1 GCA_900554085.1 uncultured Clostridia bacterium
TCGTCCGCAAACGAGTTCCTGACACGCGTGAATCTTATGAAAGCCTATCGCGACGACGCGGTTACGCCCGTTCAGCGCGGTAAGAACGTCGTTGTCGTCGGAGCGGGTAACGTGGCAATGGACGCCGCGCGTACGGCGAGAAGGCTGGGGGCGGAGGTAACTTTGGTGTACCGCAGAAGCCGCGCCGAAATGCCGGCAAGAGCCGAAGAAATCGTACACGCGGAGGAAGAGGGCATAAAGTTCGAGTTGCTCACCAATCCCGTAAGGATACACGGAGACGAACGCGGGTTCGTAAACGGTATGACCTGCGTCAGAATGGAACTGGGAGAGCCAGACGCCAGCGGCAGACGTCGTCCCGTGACGGTGGAAGGAAGCGAGTTTTTCCTTGCGTGCGACGAGATTATCGTTGCGCTCGGCACGACGCCCAACCCGCTTATCAAGGACAGTTTCCCCGCGCTCGGCACGACGCCGAAAGGCACTATAGTTGCCGACGAAAACGGCAAAACCGACATTGACGGATTGTATGCGGGCGGCGACGCTATGACGGGCGCTGCCACGGTCATTCTGGCAATGGGCGCCGGAAAGAGAAGCGCGAAAGCAATCATAGAAGAACTGCGCGCCAAGGGCAAAGCGGTCTGAGGCGGATATAAACGCAAAACGGAGAAGATATGTTTCTCGATTACGTCAAGATTTTCATAAAGGCCGGCAACGGCGGCAACGGCGCCGTGTCTTTCCACAGGGAAAAATACGTGCCCAACGGCGGACCCGACGGCGGTGACGGCGGCAACGGCGGCAGCGTGGTTTTTCTTGCCGACAAGAACCTTACGACGCTCATAGATTTCAAGTTCAAAAAGCATTTCCGCGCCGAAAACGGCGTGAGCGGTGCGGGTAGAAACTGCACCGGCAAGAGCGGTGAAGATATGATAATCAAGGTTCCGGTCGGGACCGTTATCAAGGAGACGTCTTCGGGCAAGGTGCTTGCAGACCTGTTCGAGGACGGCGAAACATACAGGGCGCTTGCAGGAGGGCGCGGCGGCAAAGGGAACGCAAGATTCGCGCACGCGCAGAGGCAAGCCCCCGGGTTTTCGCAATTGGGCGAGACCACGGAGGAACATCAGGTCACGCTCGAACTCAAGACAATAGCCGACGTGGGACTTGTCGGATTCCCGAATGTGGGGAAGTCGACGTTGCTGTCCGTGCTGACCTCGGCAAAACCCAAAATCGCCAATTACCATTTCACTACTATAAACCCCAATCTCGGCGTCGTCGAGATGTACGACGACAGTTTCGTCATCGCCGATATTCCGGGGCTTATCGAAGGTGCGGGCGAAGGCGCGGGGCTTG
Source organism: uncultured Clostridia bacterium (assembly GCA_900554085.1). Lineage (GTDB taxonomy): Bacteria > Bacillota > Clostridia > Christensenellales > CAG-917 > Limadaptatus. Next base: position 1,345 of record USGA01000054.1, read on the forward strand.
GGCATTATTTCCTTAGACATATCGAAAGAGTGCGCCTCATAGTGCACATCGTTGACATTTCTGGCAGCGAGGGCAGAGACCCCGTGGACGATTATTTCAAAATCCGCAAGGAACTTGCGGTATACAGCGAGAAACTTGCCGCCACTCCCGAAATAGTGGTGGCGTCCAAGGCGGACCTGCCTATGGAAGAAGGCGCGTTGGAAAGATTCGAAAAGGAAACGGGTAAAAAGCCGTTTGTGATTTCGGCGCTTGCGAGGCAGGGACTTGACGAACTGCTTGCCGAGATGAAAAAGCGCGTCGACGAATTGCCGCCCCCCGAACGTATGGAGGTGGACGCCGACGCAACCCTCGAGAGCAAACCCGAAGGCGGTTTCGAAATCGTACGCCGCGACGACGGGGCGTTCGAAGTCGTGGGCGGGCTGGTGGATTATCTTGCGCGCAACGTCGTGCTGTCCTCCTACGATTCGTTCGCGTTCTTCCAGAAAGTACTCAAGGACAGGGGAGTTATCGACGCCCTTAAGGAGTGTGGTATGAAAGAAGGCGACACGGTGGCAATCGCCGACGTGGAATTCGAATGGGTGGAATGACGCGGCAAAATCAAGTCGCGACAATATAGGAGAAAATTGTGAGAACCGACAAGAAAAAACTGATAAAAATCACGGCGATAACGCTTGCCGCCGTTGCGCTGGGAATCTGCGTGGTGTTCGCCGTCTACGGCATAATCTACAACGTCAGGCGAAACGCCGCGCCTCCCGTCGACATTTCCTCGTACACGGGCGACGGCGACTACGTCATTCACTTTATGAACACGGGCGGAAGCGACGCAATCCTAATCGAAAGCAACGGAAAGTTCGCTTTGGTCGATTGTGCGGAGGATACCGACAATCCCCGCGGTCTGGAATCGCTCGACCTTGAAGGATACGAACAGGTTGTCGTCGATTACGTCAAGAAAGTCGCGGCAGACCAAAACGGCAAGGTTACGCTCGAATTCGTCGTCGGCACGCACGCTCATTCGGACCACCTCGGCGGTTTCGACACTCTTTTCAACGACCCCGACGTCACGGTGAAGGACGCTTATCTCAAACGCTATTACGAGGACAGAATCTCCGATTACGAAGTGACCGAGTGGGATACACCGAAGTTTACAATCAGACCGTGGAAGCCGCGCTGGCGAACGGGATTAACCTCATTCAGGACCTTGACGCTGTGGGAACGATTACGCTTGGCGACTTTGCAATAGATTTCCTCGCCACCGAGGAAGCCGACCCCGACAAGAAAGTCGGAGAAAACGATAACTCCGTCGCGTTGCTGCTGAAAAAAGGCGAGAACAAGATTCTGCTTATGGGCGACGTCAACTACGGCAGCGGCGACGAGAACAGCATCGCAAAACAGGTGGGAAAGGTCGACCTTATGAAAGTCGGACATCACGGCTTGGGGTATTCCACGGGTAGTCCGTTGCTCACCGCCACGCAACCCCCTGTGGCGATTGTGACAAATCTCGAGAAAAATATCTATTTCGGCACCAAGTTCCGTCTTGTTATGAACTCTCGTTCGGCAATTTATTCGACAGGCGAGTATAACGGTATTGCCGCCGTGATAGGAGACGACAAAGGCGATATAACCTTGCTGTCCAACATTCATTGAGGAAGCGGTTAAAATACAATAAAGGAACGGGCAATTGTCCGTTCCTTTTGTTTTGCTCGTTGTTTTGCGCAAAACACGCCGCAAAGGTATGCGCGTTGTTGTTCGGGCTGGGGGGGGCGGTAAAAACCGATGTCCCGTAAAAGTCCGATGTACGAAGAAAGAGTACGTTTCCGTACCCTTTCCGTCTGTCTTTTGGTGCGGCCACCGAGACTTGAACTCGGACGGTCTCCCATACGCCCCTCAAACGTACGCGTCTGCCTATTCCGCCATGGCCGCACAGTGATGTCATTATATTGCTTGCAAGGAATTTTGTCAACGGTTTGCGGGGCAAAATATCAACATTTCCGAGATGAAAAAGTATTATGGAGAATGAAACGAAAAGCCGCCGAACTCAACTGCATTGCCGCCTTGCTCGCAGAGGTGCTGTGCGAGGGCAAATCGGTTGCCGAAGTCGCCGAACTTGCGCTTTTTCTTAACCTGCTGCTGAACAACGTGCGAACTTATCTCAGCGCCGGCGACTGAAAGGAAGCGCAATTGCGGAGAGCGGCGTCGGCGGGTTCCGCTGAAAATAACGACATAAAAAGGACGGCTTTGCGCCGTCCTTTCGTTGTTCCCGTTGTCGGGTCAGGAGTTGTCGCCGTCTTGCGGAGAGCCGTTGTCTTCGCGCTCGGAAGAAGCGTCGTCGGGTCCCTCGTCGAGCATTGCGGTAAATTCCTCGGAGCCGTTGTCGGTGGAATCGCCGCCGCCTTCAGGCAATGCTTCCGCGAGTTGCGGGGCATATTTGAATTTCTTGCCGAACCGTAACGGGCGCAGTTTTGGCGTGCGCATAATATGCAGTTCGTTGCCGTTCGGTTTGTCCGTTACGGCGAGCAGGGCGGGCAATACGAATATGACCAGTATTGCGCTGATGAGGGCGCCTCTTGCGACGAGGAAGGTGATTTCCTCGATGATGAGGTTGGAGGTCGAGAAGCAGATGCTGAAGCAAGCGCCTGCCATTATGAGCGCCGAAGTGAGCACGGACATAACCGAACTCGTAGTGGCTCTGTACGCCGCCTGACGGGGTTCCCACGTCTTGCGCAGGTTGCAGTATTTCGTGGTGACGAGAATCGCGTAGTCCACCGTTGCGCCGAGTTGTACCGCGCTGATGATGAGGTAGGACATAAAGTTGATTTCGCCGCCCGCAAAGATATACTGCATCACGAGGTTGAGGAATATGCCGAATTCTATGAGCGCGACCAGCAGTATGGGGCGCTTGAGACCGCGCAGCGTGAATATCAGTATTATCAGTATTGCCGCAACTGAAATGCCCGTCACCAGCGCAAAGTCGGTGGGGGTGACCGCCGCGAAATCGTAGGCGCCCTGCGTGTAGCCTGTGAAGTAACAGCGCATAGGAGTGTAATCGGCGTATTTCACGTCTACCGTGCCGCCTTCGCCGAAAACGCTGTTTGCAATTGCCTTGATTTCGTCGAGAATGTCGAAACTGGTCTGACTTTCGTTGTCGATTTCGGGGTAGGTTATACCTACGGTATACATAGTATAACCGCCGTTGACGTAACTCTGGAAAGTGGTGAGATAGCCCGACATATCGCCATTCATCATAGCGGTGAGGTCGCCAAATGTGGGGCGCGATATGCTTTCGTCAAGCACGCCGTCGCCGTCGGGGTCCTGAATTATATCTCCTACTGCGGTAACCAGTTTGGCTATTGCCGTAAGGTCCCAGTTTTCGGCGTCAAGGTCGAGCCCCGAGTCCTTATATGCGTCGAGCAGGCGCAGGAGTTGGCTGAGATTGAGTTCCATTTCGCCGAAATTGACCGTGCTGCCTTCGGGGAACATCACGTACATTCCCAGCATAAATGAAATTTTGTCGACGGTGACGTCCTCGCCCTTGTATTCCACGGTGACTTGTTCCGCGCCGAGGGCTTCCAGTTTGCGGAGGAATTCGTAGTTTTCGTCTATCAGATAGTGTTTGACTCCGTTGGAATCCGTAAAGTCGTTGGGCACGACAATCATAAGTTGGTTGCCGAGCGTCTGAGCCATCTGATGTTTGTAAGACGTGTCGGTGCTTTCCGGCATAAACTTGACGTAGTTGTAGTCAAGCGTATTTGCGAAATAGCACACAGGAACAAACAGTGCAAGGAACGCGATACCCACCCAGCGCCTGTCGCGTATGGAGCGTTTGACGGGGGCGCGGAAGTGGAAGTCGAGGCACTTGTGTTGAGTTTTGGCCCTTGCCTTGTCGAGAATAAGCATAAGACAGGGTTGAAGGAAGAGCACCGTGATGAGCGAGCACGCGATACCCTTGGCAAGGCTCAGCCCGAGGTCGAAACCTATCTCGAACTTCATAGCAATGAGCGCCAGCAATCCGACTATGGTAGTGAGCGCGGAGGAGGCGAGGGCGGCGGCGGACTTGGGTATGGCCGCGGCGAGCGCTTGTTTGGGGTCGAGATGGGTCTTGAGTTCCGCTCTGTACTGGTGCATCAGGAATATTGCATAGTCCATCGACAATCCCAGTTGCAGAATGGCTCCGATTGCGAAAGTTATTATCGAAGTTGAGGAGAAAATGGCGTTGGAGCCGAGATTTATCACGATGGAAATGACCAGCGTGAGTATGAGAATGAGCGGCTCCATAAGGGAGTTGGTCGTTATCAGCAAAATTGCAATGACCACTATACCGGCTGCGATGAGGTATATCCAGATTTCGTCGA
>USGA01000055.1 GCA_900554085.1 uncultured Clostridia bacterium
CCGAATTTGGCGAAAAACATATTTTCCACCACCCACGCTATCTGACCGATAAGCCCGAAGAACACGGCGCAGAACCATATCCGTTTGCCGAGGGGAGTGGATTTTGCAGACGAAACGACGGAATTTTCCATAATTCCCTCCTTATCAAATGAATTTTAACAAAGCGGGGAGGGGGTGTCAATACGGCTCGGAGGGGAAAATCCGCCCAATGGGCTGCGTACAGGTAAAACGGAATCGCCGTCGGCAACGCATTTCGGACCGGAGCGGGGAGCGGTTGCAGTACGGTTCGGCGGGTTAGAAGTCGGAAAACCCCATTACTGGAAAATTAAATCCCGTCGGATGAAAATTGTGCATTTGCGTTTTTGAGAGGAGCAGAACAAACTGCAATGCGGGTGAAAACGCAGCAGAGGAATGTGGCAAAAGGTCGCTGCAATCGTTCAATGCTATACTTTTTAAGGCGGCCGAGTGTAGAGAAACGCTTAAAAAAGCACCGAAATTTTTTAAGAAATGATAATTTAATTTTTATTTTATTCCGATTTCAGCAAACTAAGCCTATAATGGTTATACGAATACGCGTATGCGTAATTTGAAAAAAAGTCAAGGAGCAAACTATGAAACGCAAATTGTTCATTATGATAGTTGCCGTTTTGATCATCTGCCTGACGGCGGGTATCTTGCTCACTGCCTGCAAGCCGAAGGATCCTCCGGACGAGGATGATCCGAGCGACGACGGCGGCGGTGGCGGCGGCGTTATGTCCACGACGCAAGCGTTAGGCAATGTTATCGAGTTCGTCTATGACAACACCTATAAAGACGTGAAGTTCGACGGCTCCGCCCCCATCGTCATTGACGTGGAACTCGACGTTGTGCTCGGCGGTGAGACCTACACTCTCGTGGCCAAGGGAAATCTCGACGTGAGGCCCGAAGTCACTTCCAAGGCGGAAGCCTCCGCGGTGCAGGACAACAGCGAACTTTACATTGCGCTCAAGAAGGACGCGAAGACTCTTATCGGTATCGGTTACGACGTTGAGGGCGCCGGCGTTGACAATCTCAAGCCCTACCTCTATCTTGTGTCTACCGACGACAACGGCGCGAATCCCGTCGTCAAGAAAGTCTACGGTCTGTCCATTTCCAAGATGATGTACGACAACGCCAACATCGAATATGTCGACGACACGTTTGCCGCGGACGGTGCAGCACTTGCTTCAGCCGAGGACGGCGGTATAATCGGAATAATTAAAGCGTTGCCCAAAGTCATCTCCAGCATATTGTTCGGCTCCACCTGCCAGGTCAATTCCTTCGGCGACGGCGGAATTCAGTACGTTTTCAATTTCGACCTCAAGAATACCGTTACCAGCCTTGCCGGCGGCGGATTGCTCAGCATTCTCGAGCTCATCGACAGCGACGAGATTAACAATTATATCGGACCCGTTGTCGACGGGCTGAAACAACTTCTGCCTCCCGAACTTGCGGAGCAGGTCACCGGCACGGGTACAACCGGTCTCCAGCAACTGCTTGCGGTCTTCGCCAATATGCTCGGCGAGAACAAGGAGAACAACGTTACCGGCAAGTTCACCTTCAATTTCAACAAAGGCAACACCTTCAACAGCGCGTCCATTGCCATCGACGCCTCCAAGTTGGTTGAATACATTAACGACCAGGCGGCCGAAAACGGCGAACAGGGCACCGATTTCGACGGTAAGATTACCATCAATTTCGATAAACTCGTCCTCAGCAACACCGCCACGGTCGACACTTTCGCGGGCACTCCTCTCGAAGGTCAAATCACGACCGGCGATGCGAATGTCACCAACATTCTCGACTTCGCTCTCGAAGCCACCGCGACCGGAGCGGACGACACCTACGAGATTTCCGTCAACTTCGACGCCAATCCCTTCGCCTTCGTCGATATGATGAAGTATTCCGCAAAGCAGGATACCAACGGGGATAAAGTCATTAACGCCGATGACGAAGATACCACGGTCGGACAGACGTTCTGGCAGGGGAAACTCGTCGAGTGTCTCAAGAATATGGGGACCGCAAACATCGTCATAACGAAGACAGGCTACACCAATAGCACATTCGACGTCGGCAGGGCAAACGGTAGTATAAGCCCCGAAGAGGCAAAGAGCGTCATCGTGTATGCCAACTTCAATCCTTCCAACGAAGAAAAGGCGGTCGATCTCTTTATCTGGGACGAATCCAAGGGCTCCAGTGGCGGCGAAGTTTCTTTCGGAAACGGACTCACTTTCCCGATGGACCTCAACACCTTCGCGGACAGGATGATTAAGGACGCCACCAACCCGGGATACACCGAGAAGGCAACGACTTCCGCCGATATTGCCGCCATAATCTCCGATGTGTTCAATTATATAGGCAAGATTGAGCCGCTTCTCCAGCCGTTCTTCAACGCTTTTGATGTCAATGAAGATAATATGAGCCTCACGATGAAGTACGCAGACCTCATTGACGTCGCTTGGAAGGCTATCGATGCGTTTGTTGCAGACAGCGACAGAGATTGGGTCGATAACAATCTTGATAATTTGCTTGCCGCAATCTTCGGCTCCGTTCCGGAAGGTGGAGAGGCGCTTGTGCCCGCCGACGAAGTGAAGTTCACTCTCGAGAGTTTCGAGTATGCCGGCACTGCAATTTATCGCAAAGCCGCATAAGCGAATAATGTTCAATCCCGTCTTTTGACGGAAAACCGACCGCCGTGCCTGTGCGCACGGCGGTTGTTTTATTGTGTCGGGCGCGCGTACGGGTGCGCACGTGCAGCGCGCAAGTTGTGCAATGAGTTTTCAAAAACTTGACTTTACGGATTGCGGAGAGGATAATAACACGTGGCGCGTCAGCGCGCTTTACGGAGGTGCGTATGAGTGATGGTTGCTCGCACGATTGCGGCAGTTGTTCTTCAAAATGTTCCAAAGCCGATTTTATGGTCGCCCAGAACGAACTGAGCGACGTCAAACGCGTAATAGGCGTTGTGAGCGGCAAAGGCGGCGTGGGTAAATCCCTGGTGACCTCGTTGCTCGCCGTGGACGCGTTGCGCGAGGGAAAGCGTGTTGCCGTGCTTGACGCGGACATCACGGGACCCTCCATTCCCCGTGCTTTCGGCGTGCACGAAAGAGCGGTGGGTATCGACGGCGGAAGATTCATTATGCCTGTCGTCACGCGCGAGGGTATCGAGATTATGTCTCTCAACCTGCTTATCGACGACGAGACCAAGCCCGTCATCTGGCGAGGACCGATTCTTGCCGAGACCGTCAAACAGTTCTGGAAGGACGTTGCGTGGGGAGACATCGACTGTATGTTCGTCGATATGCCTCCTGGAACCGGCGACGTGCCTCTCACGGTGTTCCAATCGCTGCCGCTCGACGGTATAATCGTCGTCACCTCTCCGCAGGAACTCGTGACGATGATAGTGGCAAAAGCCGTGGGTATGGCGAAGATGATGAATATTCCCGTGCTGGGACTTGTGGAGAACTTCTCCTATTTCGAGTGTCCCGATTGCGGCAAGCGTACCGAAATATTCGGGAAGAGCCGCATAGAAGAAGTGGCAAAGCAATTCGGAATTCCCCGTTTTGCGCGGTTGCCGATACGTCCCGACGTCGCCGCGGTTTGCGACGAAGGTATGATAGAGCACGTGGACGAGAAGTTGCTTGCCGAGTTGCACGGTCTGATTCCCGAAAACGCCGAAGAGAAGAAAAACTGACCGAACAGCGGTTTGACGATTTGAAATCTCAAGTTAAACCCCGCTTTACGGCGGGGCTTTGCATTTTGATTGTTGCTGAAAAACCGCGGGAAAACGACGCGCGAAAGTCGCTCGGAGACGGCTATTCCGTTTGCGTCCCACCTTGACAGCGGCGCGCGCTTAAGGTAAAATAAATCAATAAAGAGTCGTTCCGCGCTCGCGCGCGAGCGACGGGAGGGTGTATGTCCGACGTTTCCGCGCTTTATGCCGAAAGTCTTGCAAAACTCATCAGAATTCCCACTGTCACGAACAGCGACAGACAGAACTTCGTCGCATTCAGGAAAGTGCTCGCGGAGGAGTTTCCCGCAGTCTACCGCGAATGTGAAGTGATACGCCCCGGCGGAGAGGGCAGCGACGCGCTTATGTTCAGGTGGAAGGGCAAATCTTCCGCGCGACCGCTCGTGCTTATGGCGCATCAGGACGTTGTGCCCGCCGAAGGCGAATGGAAGTACCCCGCGTTTTCGGGCACGGTTGCGGAAGGCAAAGTCTGGGGCAGAGGCGCAATGGACTGCAAGAACACTCTTTTTGCAACCATACGCAGCGTGGAAGAACTGATTTCCGAGGGATTCGTGCCCGAGCAGGACGTATATCTTTGCTACTCCGACAACGAGGAGACTTCGGGGCACGGCGCGGAATACTGCCGCGACTGGTTGGTGGCAAACGGCGTGAAGCCCGCCGTCGCAATCGACGAGGGCGGCGCGATAGTTGACAGCGCATTCCCCGGTATGGTTAAACCTCTCGCGATGATGGGGTTTATCGAAAAGGGCTATTGCGACATAAAATTCGTTGCGCGCAGCAAGGGCGGGCACTCTTCCTCGCCGCCCAAGAACACTCCGTTCGCAAGGCTTGCCGCGTTTATGAATTACTGCGAGACGCACACGGTTTTCAAGCGGCGTATGTCGGCGCCCGCAAAGGCGATGTTCGTCGGTATGTCCGACGGGCTCTCCGGTCCCGTCAAGTTCCTGACGAAGCACGCGGGTTTCTTTGCCCCGCTCATTGTTTCCGTTCTGCCCAGGCTGACGCCTTTCGGTGCGGCTTTGCTCGGCACCACTATGACGTTTACAATGGCGCAGGGGTCGGGCGCTCCCAATGTCATACCGCAGGAGGCTTACGTGGTGGCAAACCTCCGTTTTGCGCCCGGCGACGACAGCAAGGAGTGCGTTGAGAAATTGCGTAAACTCGCCGCACGTTACGACATAGAAGCGCAGGTTATGGAATGCAGGGACCACACCCCCGTCGTGGACATCGAAAGTCCCGATTTCAAGTATTTTGCCGAGACGGTCAAAAAAGTGTTCCCCGATACGGGCGCCGCGCCTTACCTAATTTTCGGCGGCACGGACTGCCGCACTATGCAGACGATAACCCCGTGCGCCATACGCTGCACTCCGTGCAAATTGTCCGCCGAGCAACTTGCGTCTATGCACGCCGCCAACGAAAACGTCGACGTCGACGCGCTCGTGGGAGCGGTGCGGTTCTTCAAGGCTTTCGTCAAGGGCTACAAATAAATTCCGCGCGAAAACCCAATCGCAGCGGTTGCCGATTTTCAGACCGACAATCGAGACTCACGCGGGGCAGGGTTGCCCGAACAAAGGAGAGAAATATGAGCATCTGGCACGATATCGACCCTTCGCGCATAACGCCGACGGATTTTATTGCGGTTATAGAAATTCCCAAGGGGTGCAAAAACAAGTACGAACTGGATAAGGACACGGGGTTTCTCATCCTTGACCGCGTGCTGTCGACGTCCACCCATTATCCCGCCAATTACGGGTTCATTCCGCGCACCTATTCGGAGGATAACGACCCGCTTGACGTGCTGGTGCTTTGCTCCGAAACCATAGTTCCTCTCGCCACGGTCAGATGCTATCCCATAGGCGTGGTTATGATGCAGGACGGCGGAGATATGGATTACAAAATCATAGCCAT
>USGA01000056.1 GCA_900554085.1 uncultured Clostridia bacterium
GTCCACTCTATACCCTTCACGGCGACCAGCCCCGCCCTGTCCGCCGCCGCCTTTATGCGCGGATAGGCGAACCAAGTGTTATGGTCGGTGGACGCGATTGCACGGTAGCCGCGTCTCACGGCGTTCTCCACGAGTTCCTCGGGAGTCATCGTGCCGTCGCTCCAAAGCGTGTGGGTGTGAAGTTCGCACTTAACGTATCTCATCGAACCCCTCCACAACGACGCGCACGTCCACTTTTCCCGTCACGACGCAATTGAGGCTGAGAGTTATTTTCCACTCTCCCGCGACCGTTGCGGCGGGACGGAACCCGCAGGCGCAGTCTTTCTCGTTTATGAAATATTCCTGCCTCGGCGCGTGTCTGTGCGCCGTGCCGAGCCACCCTTCAGGGCTGTCCAAAGACACCGAAATATGGTTGCGCAGCGGCAGGAATCCGCGCACTTCCTCTTCCGTGAAAGTCCTGTACCACGCGTCGCGCGAAAGTATGCCGCGGATTATGGCAAGGCTTTTCTCCTCGTCGTCGCAATCCTTGGGCGAATAACTCATCTTCACCCTTATTTCCTTAATCCCCGACGGAACCGAGAACGGGAAAACTTTATGGGTGTGATGGTCGTCGTCGGTGAACGTCTTTTCCAGAGAAAAAAGAACCGCCATATGTCACTCGATGTCGGGAATCTCCTCGCCCGTGACAAGTCTGCCGCCCTCTTTGCGCGACTTTTCCGCCGCCGCGACGATACGGTGACTTTCCACGGTGTCGCTTATCCACGTGTAAAGCACGTCGGGGTCCGCTTTGTTTTCCAGCATTGCCGCCGCCGCTTTCATAAGCCCCTGGTCTCCGCCGTAGTGACCGCGCACGACGGGAATCAGATTGACCCTTATCCTGCGCTTTCTCCCGTCGAAAGGAATGAATTCGAGGATACTGTGACTGTCGTCCGCAATCAGCGTGCCTTTCGTGCCGCGTATTTCTGTGTGACGGTGATTCTTTTCGTTGAACGCCGTCACCGTCATAACGCAGCGCACGCCGTTTTCGAACTCGATATTCACCGTCTGATTGTCCACGACGTCGTTGTCGCAACGGAACACACAACGCCCGAACAGCCTTCCCTTCTCGCCTTCTTCGAGAGACTTTGCGATATCGGCTTTGGATTTGGACTGGCAGAACGCATAGGTGCCCCAGGGGAATTTCTTGCCTCGGAAAGGACGACCTATGTACTGGTAACGCGCTTCGTAAATGCAGGTATTCCTGAGCGCGCAGTCGGCGCAGCGCGCCGCGCTTCCCTCGGGAGCGGACTTTTCGGTGAAATATTTCAGTCCGCCGTAGGAATTGACTTTTGCGAACTTGCTTCCCGTATACCAGTAAAGCAAATCCATATCGTGGCAGCATTTCGCAAGCAACATAGGCGAAGTCTCCTCCTCCCTGCGCCAGTTGCCGCGCACGTAACTGTGTGCGAAATGCCAGTAGGAGATGTTTTCGTCGTGCTTTATCGTCACAATGTCGCCGAGCAAACCGCTGTCTATCATCTTCTTTATCCGACGGTAATACGGCGCGTAGCGGAGAACGTGGCAAACGAGCACCCTTGCGCCCTTTTCACGCGCTTTCCGCTCGATTTCGAGGGTCTGCTCTATGAACGGACTGACGGGCTTTTCGAGAATGAGGTCGTAGCCGAGTTCGAGGGCGCGCATTGCGTGGCCGTAATGGTCGCGGTCCTGCGTGGCGATAATCATAGCGTCGGCGATTTTGCCCTGCGCGAAAAACTCCTCGTCGCTGGTGAAACACTTGTCTTCGGGCACGTTCCACTTGCCTTTGACCTTGTCGATTTTGTTGCGGTACTTGTCGCAGACGGAAACAATACGTACGTTGGGATTGCGGGACAGATGTCCCCCGTAATTTTTGCCGCGGCTTCCGAGCCCCAATACGGCGATTCTGACCATAATTTCCCTCTTCGGCGGCTTTGTCGCGGAAGACGACTCGAGCGCGCCCGCACGCGGAAAAGCGTACACTAAAGTAATTCTGTCTAATATAATAGCGGAAAGCCGTATGTTTGGCAAGTGGTTGACGCAATTAACCTTGTGCAATTAAGCATTTTTTGCTATAGTAAACCGTGTCGGAAAACCGCACTCGAACCGAGTTGACGGACGCAAATCGCACCGCTCGGGAACGCACGTTCGGGTTGCGGAAAACCTTTTTCGCCGAAACTGCATTTTAACGGAGAAAACAAGTATGAAAAGTTACGATTCCGTCATTATCGGACACGTATCGCTGGACTATAACATAGACTGCCACGACAAACTCACCGTGCAGATAGGCGGCGCGGTTGTGTATTCTTCCGCCGCCGCACACGCGCTCGGAAGAAAGGTCGCCGCCGTCACGAAACTTGCCGACGCAGACCGCGACAGGCTGGACGTTTTCACTCTTCCCCGAGAGGACGTCTATTGTCTGCCCTCCGCCGCCTCGACGTCAATCGAAAACAAGTATTTCACCGAGGACAAGGAGAAGCGGCGTTGCGTATGCCGTTCGCAGGGCGACCCGTTCACGATAGACGACATACCTGAATTCGACGCCCGAATATATCATCTCGGCGGTCTTATCTTCGGCGATTTCGATTCCTCGCTCATTCCTTTGCTCGGCAAACGCGGCGACGTTGCCGTGGACGTGCAGGGGTTTCTCCGTCACAGCGGAGGCGAAGGCGGCGAAATGTACTTCGAGGACTGGCGCGACAAGCGCGAAATGCTCCCGTATATCCGCTATCTCAAGACGGACGCCGCGGAGGCGGAAATTATGACCGGGCTTTCGGACAGAAAGGAAGCCGCTCGCGCGCTCTACGCAATGGGCGCGAGGGAAATAATGATAACCCACAACACCGAAGTGCTGGTTTACGACGGCAAGGAATTTTACACCTGCCCCATTAAATCCAGAAACCTTTCTGGAAGAACGGGACGCGGAGACACCACTTTCGCGGCATACCTCGGCGAACGTATCCACAACGATATTCCCACCTCTCTGCTGTGGGCAACCGCAACCGTATCCTACAAAATGGAGAAAAGCGGCCCCTTCGACAAAACGCGCGACGACGTCCGCGCATACATCGACGAGTTCTACAAGTAGAGTTCGCGCAATATCCGTGCCGAAACCGAAAACGACCGCAACTGCGGTCGTTTTGATTTCTTAGGGTATGCTACGGAGATTCAGAATTCTATTTCCGAAAGTCTGACGGGACGGTTGAGTTCGAGGGAACGTTTTGCGGCAATTCCGATAAGCACGGACTGCAGTCCCGCTTCGATGCCCACGGGTACGGGCTTGTCGTTCGCCACCGCGTCGACAAAGGCCGCCACTTCGCTCGCATAGGCCTGCATATACCTTTCGAGGAAGAAATGCAGGGGTTTTTCCGCCGTCACGCCGTTCGCGTCGGAGACGACGGCACTCGACTGCGTATCGTTGGCAATGGCAACCTGTCCTTTACTTCCGAACGCTTCGAGCCGTTGGTCGTAACCGTAACTGGCCCTGCGGCAGTTGTCTATGACCGCTATCGCTCCGCTCCTGAGGCGCAGAGTTATGACGGCGGTGTCAATATCGCCCGCTTCTCCGATTGCGGGGTCGACGGTCACGCCGCCCGCGGCGTAAACTTCTTCCACCTCGTCGCCGGAAACGAAACGCACCATATCGAAATCGTGAATGGTCATATCGAGGAAAATTCCTCCGCTGACCTTGATGTAGGACACGGGAGGCGCGCCGGGGTCGCGGGAGGTGATTTTAAGGACGGCGAGGTCACCTATTTTTCCGCTTGCCACCGCCTCGCGTGCGGCGGCGAAATTGTGGTCGAATCTGCGGTTGAACCCCACCTGATATTTGACGTCGGAGCCCTCGAGGGCTTCCATAACCGCCTTGATTTTTCCGAGGTCGTGGTCGACGGGTTTTTCGCAGAAAATATGCTTGCCAGCGGCGATTGCCTCAAGTGAAATCGGCGAGTGCGTATCCGTGGACGAGCAAATAAGCACGGCGTCGATTTCGGGGTCGGCGAGGATTTCCCTGTAATCCTTTCCCACTTTCTCCACTCCCATCGACTTCGCCCACGCTGCGGTTTCCTCAGTCATATACGGGTCGGCAACGCTTTTCACGGTCGCCCCCGCGACGTAACGCATAATCGATTCGGTGTGAACTTTGCCTATCCTTCCCGCTCCGATGATACCTATTTTCAACATAATTCCTCCTGTATCCGTTTCGCCTGTTCAGGCGGCGAATTGCTTTTTCGACGCTCCCGATTTCCGCTCCCCGTCGCAAACTGCAGGCGGGTTTCCGCTTCGGGGACTTCCGCCGACTAAATTCCCGCAATCTTTTTGATGTACTTGCGCGCCTTTATCGCGTATTCGAGAGGATTGGCGATTGCGGGGTCCTGCTCGGCTTCGACAATCAGCCAGCCCTCGTAACCGGATTGGTCCAGAATGTCGAATATGGGCGCGAAATCGGTGTCGCCGTCTCCGGGCACGGTGAACGTCCCCATTCTTACCCCTTGCAGGAAACTGAGCCCCTCTTTTTTCACCTTTTCGACGACTTGGCCGCGTATATCCTTGAGATGAATGTGACGCGTCCTGCCCGCGTGCCTGGCAAGCACCGCCGCAGGGTCCTCTCCGCAGTACGCCAGATGACCGCTGTCGAACAGCAACGACAGTTTGTCGGGGTCGGTTGACGCCATAAGTCTGTCCACTTCCGAGGCTGTCTGCACCACGGTGCCCATATGATGATGAAACACGAGCGTCATTCCCATTTCGTTGGCCTTTTCGCCCAGACGGTTGAGCCCGTCGCACAGCCGCGCCCATTCCTCGTCGTTCATCACGTGACGCGCTCCGAAGACGGGCAAGTCGGTGCCCTGCACGGAATAACTCTGCTCCGAAGCCCCCACGATTTTCGCCCCCGCTGCGTGCAGGAAGCGGCATTTCGCCACGAATTCCTTTTCGACTTCTTCGTAGGGTTTTGTGAGTATGAAGGCGCTGAACCAACTGTTGGCGAGGCGCAGTTTGCGGAGGGCGAGCGCCTTTTTGAGTTCGCGCGCTTTCTTCGGATATTTGTTGCCGAGTTCAGTGCCTTTGAATCCGGCAAGCGCCATTTCGCTGACGCATTGCTCGAAAGTGTTGCCGCCGCCGAGGTCGGGCATATCGTCGTTGGTCCAGGCGATGGGCGCAATCCCGAGTCTCACCTTTTTTCTGTCCATAATTCCTCCTAATATTTCCGCGCCGATTTGAGTTTCTCTTTCTTTTCGGCGAGCACGCTTTTCTGTTTTTCGTTTTCGGGGAGTTCGGTTATCCCGACGTTCCACCACCCGCCGTAACCGTGAGTCATCGACTTGGGCATAACCTTTATGTCGATAAGGACGGGCGCGGTCTGCGTGAGGGAATCTCGGAGTGCGGCGGCAAGTTCGTCTTCCGTCCTTGCGGTGTACGACTTGAAACCGTACGCCCGCGCGCTCATCGCGTAATCAATGGACAGGAATTGACCGCCGCGTATGGGCTCGTCGCCCTCGCGTTTTCTGAATTCCGTGCAAAGGCTGTCTATTCCCTGCCCCATCTGCAGATTGTT
>USGA01000057.1 GCA_900554085.1 uncultured Clostridia bacterium
CTGGCGTGAATGACGGAGGGCTGAGAGTCTATGTCGGACACGGCTATGTCGGCGGGGAAAATTTCGAAAGGCGGACACACCGTAATGCGTACGTCTCCCTCGCGCACCTTTCCGTCCGCGTCGAGCGCCATACCCTTTTCGGTGTCCCACACCACCTTGTAAAAAGCGCTGCCCGTGACTTCGCTCCACGAATTTGCGAGGTTCACGAGCGCGGAAAAACCGTTTTCGGCGGTGACGGCGGCAATGAGTTTGCCCGCGACCTCTGCGGCGGCGGTATCGTCGTCGTCGGGAGTTGCGGGGCGCACGCTGACCTTTGCCTTTACGCGGGAAAGTTTCGCAAGCCTCGTCTCCACAATGGGCGCGATGTGGTTGTACACCTCCCTGCATTGCCAGAAATACCGCCTCTCCGATTCCTCGACGTCGCCGCCGGGAGTAATCTCGGCGTACTGATTGCCGATGACGAAATTCATATTGAGTCGCCACCCCAGTTCCAGCGCCCGTCGCGCCTCTCTGCGCTCCTCGAAATCCGCGAGCACCTCGGCTACGGCCTCTTTTTCCTTTTCGGAAATGTCCCTGTTCATCACAACCTCCTCTTACGGATTGCCCTCGCGGGCTTTTCTCTCCTCCTCGCGGAGGGCAAGTTCGCGGAGCAGTTTCTCGCGCTCCGCCTCGAGTTCCTCGTCGGACATATCCTCCGCGCTCTTTTCGGAGAACAGTTCGAGATATGTTTTGAGAGCCGCGCTGTCCGGCGGATAGTATTTCCCGGTGACCCTGCGTCTGACGAGAGTGAGTTCTCCCTCCGCGGACACGGCGTATTCCTCCTGCACTTCGTCGCGGGTATATCCCTTGGCTTTCATAAGGAGGGATTTCAAGATTTCGTCATCCATACACGCTCCCTTACCGCCGCGCGAATGAGTCTTTCGCGGTCGCGTTGCACGGCGGTCTTTTCGGGCGGAGCGGGCGAGGGGGAGGGTTGCCGCGACATCACGAAGTACCTCAACTCGTCGAGAGCGTGGTCGTCGACTTTGCGCGGTCTGTCGCCGTCGCCCCACCAATAACCTTTGAGTTCCCGAATGAGATTGACGCAGTTTCTGAATATGAAGATACGGGGCGGGTCTTGTTCGAACAAAGACTTGATGCGTTGAATTCCGCTGTACAAATCCTTGTTTACGCGAGTATTGACGGATATTCCCCTCTCCAGGAAAAGTTCCGCCACGCTCTTCTCGGAGGCGAGAGTGCGCTGCCCCGCCGCGCTGTCTATCAGCGCCCGCAGTCTCCCCG
Organism: uncultured Clostridia bacterium; assembly: GCA_900554085.1. Taxonomy (GTDB): domain Bacteria; phylum Bacillota; class Clostridia; order Christensenellales; family CAG-917; genus Limadaptatus. The sequence goes on from USGA01000057.1 coordinate 1,282, forward strand.
CGCCGTCCCTGCGCCAGCCGAGCGAATCGGCAAGCGCGAGAATCCTGTCTGCGTGATAGTCGACGTTTCTGCCCTTTTCGTAATGTTCTCCCACCACGTAAATGCGCCCGTCGTAATCCACAGCGTAGAAATGACAACTCGTGGGATTGACGAAACCGGGGTCGATTGACGCCGTGCTTTGCCAGTCCGCAGGCACGGGGAAAGGGTCGATGACGTGTTTGGCGGGGTCGAACTCGGGATACACGAGCCCCTCCCCCTGAAAGAATTTGCCGAAGCGTCGCGACTGCTGTTCCTCCTCCGACGTGACGGAAAGCATATGTCGGATTTCCTCCTCGCCCAGATAAGGATTGTCTCGCCACTCCATATGAGTGCACCACACTTCTGGGTCTCTCCCCTCGTTGAGTTCTATCTCTTCGTACACCCAGGTCAACCCTTTGAGGGGGGTCATAGTGCCGAAGATATAACCTCCGCGGTCGAACACGCGCATACGACATTCGTCATAGATTTCCTCGGGCGGTTCCTCGTCGAACCACACGAAATCGAGCGACGCGCCCTGAAACTTTTCCCGCCCCTGGTCGCAGGACTTGAACCCGATTTTGGACAGCCCGCCGAAAGCGTTCCGCACGACGATGTGGTCTATCACGCCGTATTCCGGCGACCCTTTCTTGCCGCTCACCATTACGATGTCTTCGATGCGGCGGGAAGGCAGATACCTCAGAATCTTGGCTTGAGCAACGTCCCTCTGCACCTGCCTGGACAGGCTCACAACCCACCCCTGCACGTCTTGACGGTTGGGCTTGTACGGGTGTTCGCCGAGAGCCAGCCAGATACTCTCCACCGCTCCGCACTCCGTTTTTCCCGAGCGGTTGCCGCCGAAAACCCACCTGTTTTTCAACGGGCAACGGTGAAACTCCATTTGCTTGACGTGAATCTTGCCGAGGTTGTAATTGCGTAACGGTTCGGCACGTCTGCGCCTGAGTTCACGCTCGATGCTTGCGATTTTCAGAAGTGCGTCTTTCTCATTCATATCGCGAGCCTAAATCCCGAAATTCGGAAAAATCAACGAATTATGTCACCCTTTTGTATCCGAACGTCCCGCCGAACAGCGCACCGCGCCGCTCTCCCCCGCCGCCTGCCGCCGCGTTTCGGACGGATAAAAACGCACTCCGCGGATTTTGCGGAAAAGTGTAATTAAAGACTTTATTTTTGGGTATATTTATTGTAAAATTATGACTATGAAACTCTCGAAGGTCCTCTTGCCGACAGTCGTCATCGTCGCACTCCTCGCGGTGTGCGCGGTGTCGTGCGTCTTTTGGGCGCCCGCGGCGACCGCCGAAGCGGCGGCGCTTTCGTCCGCCGAAAACGGAGGGGTCTGCTACATTCACGTTCCGATAACCGACGAGGAATTGCTCGCGGGCACAACCCCGTATCCCACTTCGGTAAGGGCAAGCAACTCTTTCGGCAATTCTTTTGCGCTGTTTTCGGGATATTGGTACAAAGCGACGGTTTCGGGAGAATACTACTGCCTGGATTTGGTCGCCGACACTGCTTTTTATGTTAACGCAACCGACCTTGAGCCGTCCTGGGTGCTCGATTCCGCAACAGTCGAAATCCCGGACTCCCCCACTCCTCAGGTTACGCTGACTGCGGTAGCCGACGCCTCGTACTGGGACAGTTGGCTGAGAGGAGACCCCGAAAATTACACGTTCGCCCTTGTAGGTTACACCGATTCCTCAAAAAGCGGCGTTTATTTCATCGCGACTCCCAAGAGCGGTTCGTTGCGTTTCTACGACGACGCTCCTCTTGACGCCTTCACAGCCTTCACCGTTCCGCTTCATTCGGACGACGCGGCACGACTCGAACAGTTGCAGGCAGCGCAGGTGCCCGAAGGCGACGGCACGATAGAGCCGCCCGACCTCGGCTCGGACAGCATACGCATTGCCTTAATCATCGGAATGGCCGTTCCCGTGGTCATCATAGCGCTGCTGCTCTTCAAGCCCTCGCGCGCAAAAGGCGGCGACAGAAAGGAACTCCGTCGCGGAGGAAGGCGTCCTGCCGCCTCGCCCGTCGACTACGACCGCGACCGCTCCTACGGCGACGGCAGAGACCGTTATGAGCGCGGCTATCGCGATTACGAGCGCAACGACTACTACGAACGCGAAGCGCGGCGAGATTACGACAGAGGATACGACCGCGGCTACGACAGAGGGTATGACAGAGGCTACAGCGACCGCCGCAACGACTACCCCGACTACGACGACAGAAGATAACACGCGCCACGGCGCGGAAGGAGTTTTATGCGGCTCTTCATAGCATCGGATATTCACGGCTCCGCAACCAACCTCGAAAAATTCTTTTCCATTGTGGACGCCGCTCTTCCCGAAAATCCCGAGACCAAAGTGGTATTGCTCGGCGATACATACAATCACGGTCCCCGCAATCCCCTGCCCGAAGGTTACGCTCCTATGCAGGTGGCGAAGTTGCTCAACGACGCGATGAGTTTCGTGACGGTCATCAAAGGCAACTGCGACAGCGAAGTGGACGAAATGATTTCCAATTTCCCGATTATCGGCGATTTTTCTATGGAGTGGGCGGGGCGCACCGTGTTTTTCACGCACGGTCACAAAGTCAACCCCGAAAATCCTCCCACGGGCGCAAAACGCGGCGACCTTGTATTCTACGGGCATTTCCACAAGCCCTCGGTCAAGGAAGCGGGCGGCGTTATTTACGTCTGCGTGGGGTCGGTCGGCATACCTTTCGACGGCACTCCGCACTCCTACGCCGTCCTCACGGAAACCGACGTAAAACTTATGTCTTTCGACGGTGAAACCATTGCCGAATTCGCGCTCTACTGAGTGCGCGCCGCGGCCAACACCGCACGGACATTTTGCGCAGTCGACGCAGAGAATTTCAACGGATAAAGGATAAGGACAGGAGGGATTATGAACACCATACGACTGAGAACGCCTTTCGAGGTGGGCGACAAACCCCTTTCGGAATACCCGCGCCCGCAGTTTGCGCGCGACAGTTACCTCAATCTCAACGGATACTGGGACTACGCCGTGTGCTCTCGCACGGAGGAATTCCCGGGCTGGCAAGGCAAAATCCTTGTGCCCTACTCGCCCGAATGTCTGCTGTCGGGATTGCCCGAGGGTATGGAAATCACCCCGTCAGACGTCCTGTATTACAGGCTGAAATTCAAGATAGAAGCGGGTTTCCTCAAGGCGCATACTTTCCTGCATTTCGACGCTGTCGACTGCGCTTGCCGCGTTTACCTCAACGACAAGGAACTGGGCACCCACGTAGGCGGCTATACGCCCTTCACTTTCGACGTGACCGACATCGCGAAAGAGGGCGCGAACACCTTGCAACTCGTCGTCACCGACCCGTCCGACACTTCCTACCATTCCCGCGGCAAACAACGCGTGAAACACGGCGGTATCTGGTACACGCCGCAGTCGGGAATATGGCAGACCGTATGGCTCGAAAGCGTGCCCGAGACCTATCTCAGGGATATGACGATAATCCCCGACATCGACCGCGACAAACTCATTGTCAGGCTTGACATCGCCGGCAAGGCGGACAGCGTGAATCTGGTGGTCTCCGACGGCAGGAACGCGCTCGTCAACCAGAAAGCCGAGGGTGACACCGTTGTGATAGATTTGCCCGAATACGAGTTGTGGTCGCCCGAAAATCCCAAACTTTACGACCTTTACGTCAACGTCGGCGAGGACGTGGTGCGCTCCTATTTCGGAATGAGGAAATTCTCCGTGGTGACCGACAGAAAGGGTTTCAGGCGCCTCGCCCTCAACAACAAACCCTATTTCCACACGGGAGTGCTCGACCAGGGCTACTGGTCCGACGGTATGCTCACGCCGCCCTCGAACGCTGCCCTCGAATACGACGTCAAACTTGTGAAGTCTATGGGCTTCAATATGATAAGGAAGCACATAAAAATCGAGCCTCTGCGCTGGTATTATCATTGTGACCGCGAGGGAATCCTCGTGTGGCAGGATATGGTGTCGGGCGGTACGCCCTACAAATTCGCGGCAATCGGCGCCCTGCCCTTCGTAGGAATTCACCTCAAGGACAACCGCTACAAGTTCTTTTCCCGCGCGGACGAGGAAGGCAGACGCGAATTCGAGCGCGAAATGCTCGAGACCGTGAACCGACTCAAAAACTGCGTTTCGGTAGCGATGTGGGTCATTTTCAACGAAGGCTGGGGACAGTTCGACTCCGTCGAAATCACCAAGCAACTCCGC
>USGA01000058.1 GCA_900554085.1 uncultured Clostridia bacterium
TCGCTCACGAATACATAGGCAGTCCCGTTATGGGAATGAACGTTTTCGTGGCGGACGATATGATTGCCACGGGCGACAGCGTCATCAAACTTGCGCGCGAAATCAAGGAAAAGGGCGCACAGCGCGTTTTCCTGTCCGCGACTTTCGCGCTGTTTACGGAAGGCGTGGAGAAATTCAACAAGGCGTACGAGGAAGGGCTGTTCGACGCGGTCATCAGCACAAACCTTGCTTACAGAACCCCCGAACTCAGATCCTGCGAATGGTTTGTCGAGGCGGATATGTCCAAGTATCTTGCCTATATCATCGCGGCGGGCAACCTGAACGAAGCCGTTTCCAATCTGCTCGACCCGTTCGAGAAGATAAAACAACTCGTCTCGTCCCTCGAAAGCAAGTAACAAGGAGGAAAAAGTGAAAATCACTTGGTTAGGGCACTCATCTTTCCGCCTCGAAGAGAGCACCGGAACAACGGTCGTGACCGACCCGTACGATTCGTACGTGGGCTACGATATGCCCGAGGTCAGAGCCGACATCGTCACGGTGAGCCATTCCCACAAAGACCATAACTGCACCGAAAAGGTGCTGGGCAACCCCGAAGTGCTGACGCATTCGGGTGCCTACGACATCAGCGGCGTGCACATTCTCGCCCGCAAAACTCATCACGACAACGAGGACGGCGCAAAGCGCGGCGGCAACCTCGTCTTCAAATTCCGTATGGACGGCGTGGACATCTGCCATATGGGTGACATCGGCGAGGAATGCAACGCCATTCTCGTGGACAGCATAGCCCCCGTCAACGTCCTTATGATTCCCGTCGGCGGCAACTATACAATCGACGCCGAGCAAGCCAAGGAATTTGTCGACCGCATTATGCCCGACGTTGTCATTCCGATGCATTACAAGACCAAAGACTGCAATTTCGACATTGCCCGTCTCGGCGAGTTCCTCGATTTGTTTGACGACGAGGACATCGTTTATACCGAATCCGACACGGTGGAGTTCGATCGCGCCGATTTCGACGGCGAGAGCACCAAAGTCTTCGTTCTGGAAAGATTTACCGACTGACAGTCGTTCTTTTACCAAAGATTCAGACCCGATACATAAACAAATCCGTTTTCCGCCCCGCACGGGGCGGAGAACAGACATAGGAGGCAAGTATGGCAGGTTATACCCGTGAGGAACTGCACAAACTCGGAATTTTCAAAATCCGTGAAATAGCCAAAGAAGTAGGGGTATCTTCTCCCACAAAGAAAAACAAAGCGGAACTCGTGGAACTTATTTTCAAAATAACTTCGGGGGAAATGGCGCCTCCCGTGGCACCTCGCCGCGGCAGACCTAAGAAAACCGAGGATACTCCCGAGTCGGAAGGCGCGACGGTTGCCGAGACTGCGACAGACAAAAAACCCGTTTCCGAAGGCGGATACGTCCGTCGCGACAACAGAGGCGGAGGTTTCCGTCCTGTCAGCCGTTTCGGACAGGGTGCGCGTCCGGCATTCTCGGAGGACAAGCGTCCCGACGTGCCCGAGCAGATAAGAGAGGGCTTCCTCGAAATCAGCGGCGACGGATACGGTTTCCTGAGAGTCAAGAACGGGGAGTGCAACGAAATGGACGCATACGTGCACGCCTCGGTCATCAAACAGTTCGGACTGCGCAGAGGCGATTACGTCAAGGCTTCCTGCAAGATTCTCAAGGAAGGCAAGCCCGCGGCGGTTATGTCCGTGCTCACCGTAAACGGCGAGGACGCTTCCCGACTGATAGGCCGTCCCTCGTTCGACGACCTCGTCCCCATTTATCCCGACGAAAGACTGCGCCTCGAGATACCGTCCCGCCCCCGCGATTACGCTATCCGCTGCATCGACCTTGTCGCACCCATAGGCAAAGGGCAGAGAGGTATCATCGTGTCGCCCCCCAAAGCGGGCAAAACCACCTTGCTCAAAATGATTGCGGGCTCCATTGCGGAGAATTATCCCGACATCGTACTTTTCGTTCTGCTCATAGACGAACGCCCCGAGGAAGTCACGGATATGCAACGTTCGGTGCGCGGCGAAGTCATATACTCCACTTTCGACGAGACTCCCGAACATCACACCAAAACCGCCGAGATGCTTCTCGACAGGGCAAAACGCCTTGTGGAAATGGGCAAGGACGTCGTCATTCTTATGGACAGTCTTACCCGTCTTGCGCGCGCCTACAACACCACCATTCCCCCGACGGGCAGAACGCTTTCCGGCGGCGTCGACCCCGGTGCGCTTCACAGCCCCAAACGTTTCTTCGGTTCTGCGCGCAACATCGAACACGGCGGCTCTCTCACCATAATAGCGACCGCGCTCATCGACACAGGCAGTCGTATGGACGAAGTCATTTTCGAAGAGTTCAAAGGCACAGGCAATATGGAGATTCACCTCGACCGCAAACTGAGCGAACGCAGGATATTCCCCGCAATCGACCTCGCAAAGAGCGGCACCCGCAAAGAGGAACTTCTGCTTACGCCCAGCGAACTTGCGGGCACCTGGGGAGTGCGGAAAATGTTGTCGGCAGGTGACAGCGCGGAAGCCACCGAAAACCTGCTCAATATGCTGGTCAAGACATCTTCCAACAACGAATTCATCGACCAACTTAATCTGCAGTTCAAAGCGCTGCAGAAAGAGGGATACAGTTGGCGCAAACCCGGCGCATAAGCCGCACTTTTGCACAATAACGAGTTAATCAAACGATAAGCGGGAGGTAAACTATGGAAAACGAAAAAAATACCGTATCGGAAAACGCGACCGCGAAGTGCCCGCAGACGGAGATTACCGCCCCCGTAAAACTGCTCAACGACGACGGAACGCTTGCCGTCCAGGGGTGGGCGCGGCGCAATCTTTTCGAGTACGACAGAAAACTCGTCAAGCCCCGCGGCAGGTTGAAAGAATGGGATTTCTACCAGATTTCCGACGGGCACTATCTTGTGCAGGTCAATTTCTTCAACATCACGGTAGGGTCGGCGGCTACGGCTTGTCTTATCGATATGACGACGGGAAAACGTATCGCCGCCGCTCAGATAGTCGCAGGTACGCGCAGGCGTTATCTGATGCCCGACAAGTCGGACACGCCCAACTTTTTCCGTTACGACCGCGGCAACGTGTATGTCGAGTTCGACACCTGTCCTACTTTCCGCAAGATACTTTTCGGAGGCAGGGCGAAGGGTAAGCCGTTCAGAATGAAGTTCAGAATGTATTATCCCGAAAATCACGAGAACATAACCATAGTTACGCCGTTCGACAATATGCCCACGAGGTTTTTCCTCACTACGAAACAGAACTGTATGCCGTGCGAAGGCAAGGTTACGTGGGGCGACACGGAATTCGTATTCGACCGAGACAAAACGTTTGCCGTTCTCGATTGGGGACGGGGGGTGTGGCCGCACCGTAACGAATGGTACTGGGGCAACGGCGCAACATACGTCGACGGAAAAATTTTCGGATTCGAAATCACCTGGAAGATAGGCAGCAAGACTCCCGCCGCGACTGAAACCTGTCTTTTTTATGACGGCAAAGCGCACAAAATCGGCGCGGTCGACGTCGAGACTTTCCCCGGCGAAAACAACGGCTGGATGAAGCCGTGGCACTTCGTTTCCGAAGACGGACGGTTCGACGTGACGATGACGCCTTTTTATGACAACAAGAGCGGCGCGATAGTCTGCAGTCTGGGTATGAAAACCCACCAGGTGCACGGGCTGTTCAACGGATATGCCGTGCTTGACGACGGCACCCGCATCGAGATCAAGGATATGTACGCTTTCTGCGAATATGTCCGCAATGCGTGGTAACGTTATTCACGCGGAATGCTCCGCGTTTGACAATCGGCGCTATGCCGTACAACAACCGACTTGACCGACAGGAGATAAATCAAATGAAAAAAATCAAAGGATTGACCTATATCGGCGTTGACGACCTCGACCTTGACCTTTTCGAGGGACAATACGTAATTCCCGAGGGAGTTTCTTACAATTCCTATATCCTCGAGGACGAGAAAATCGCCGTTTTCGACGCCGTGGACAAGCGCAAAATAGCGCAATGGCTCAAGAATCTCGACGACGCTCTCGGAGACAAAACCCCCGATTACCTTGTCGTTTCTCACGTAGAACCCGACCATTCGGCGGGAATTATGGCTTTCGCGGCAAAATATCCCACCGCGACCGTCGTCGGCAACTCCAAAATCTTCGCGATGATAAAGAGGTTTTACGGCGGCGAATTTCCCAACAAACTCGAGGTCAAGGACGGCGACAGGTTGTCACTCGGCACGCGCGAACTGGTGTTTGCCGCCACGCCTATGGTGCATTGGCCCGAAGTTATGATGACATACGATACCGGGGCGGGCATACTGTTCTCGGCGGACGCGTTCGGCAAATTCGGCGCGCTTGCCACCTATGACGGAGACTGGACCTGCGAGGCACGTCGTTACTATTTCAACATAGTCGGCAAACACGGCGTGCAGGTTCAGGCGGCGCTCAAGAAACTTTCCGCTTTCGACGTCAGGGTTATATGCCCGTTGCACGGTCCCGTTCTCGACGAAAATCTCGGGTTCTATCTCGGACTTTACGACACCTGGAGCAGTTACCGTCCCGAAGAAAAGGGCACGTTCATTGCCGCTTCGTCGGTGTACGGCAACACGATGCAGGCGGCGAAACTGCTTGCGGAAGAACTGGAGTCCCGCGGAGAAAAGGTGTCGTTCGCTGACCTTGCCCGCAGCGATATGGCAGAGAATGTCGAGGACGCTTTCCGCTATGACAAACTCGTTATCGCCGCTCCTACGCTCGATATGGGCATTTTCCCCGTTGCGCACGAATTCATTCTGCACCTCAAGGCAAAGAATTTCAAAAACCGCAGGGTAGGTTTTATCGAGAACGGCACCTGGGCGCCTGTCGCCGCAAAACTTATGAGACAGGAACTCGAAGGGCAGAGCGGTATGGACTTTATTCCCACGGTGTTCACCGTTCCGTCCTCGCTTCCCGACAATACGGACGAAATCGTCGCGGCAATGGCTGACGAACTGCTTGCGGACTGAAAACGGACAAAACTCGCGGCAGGGTGTGACCGTCGCGCCTTTCCGCGGTTTAACGGGCGTTTCGGCAGGGTAAATGCGCCGTTGGTTCAACGCGTTCGGGCGTCGGATTCAACGGCCGCCGACAACGCGAAAATTGCTCTTGTAATTTAGCCCGAAAGGCTTGTCAAAAACGGGCGCATACGCTATAATCGTGTCATTGGGTTTCCGGGGGATAGACTCGCGGTAGGACAGTTGGATAGCGTGGTTTTGTTTCCCACCTCATCCAACTGCCACCCAACTCAGGAAAGTTCCGTTTGCGAGCAATCGCTACGGTGGGAAGAGGCGCGACGCCGATTCCGCACATACGGCAGGGAAGCCTGCCGACAACAGCCGAAAGGCATCTGGAGGAGTCGCCTAGCCTGGTCGAGGGCGCACGACTGGAAATCGTGTAACCGTCACAAGCGGTTCGAGGGTTCGAATCCCTCCTCCTCCGCCAAGCGGTACCCAACTGAAC
>USGA01000059.1 GCA_900554085.1 uncultured Clostridia bacterium
TTCAATATTTCCCTCATTACCCCAGCGATAACCTAATGATCCGGTAAATGCCCAAAGGAGAAAAAGTGTCTGAAAGGAGTGCAAAATGATTGAGGAACTGAGGAGCAAAATCGACGCGATAGACGACAAAATCGCAGCGCTTTATCTCGAGCGCCAGGCGGTCGTGAGAGAAATCGGCGAAGAGAAAGCCGCCAACCGAAAGGCCGTGGCAGACCCGTCACGCGAAAAGAAAATAATAGCGAGAGTGACAAAACAGGCTGATGAAAGTCAAAAAATGTATCTTAAACGCGTATTTGAGACAATAATGGAGACTTCCCGTTCTTATCAACGCCAGATTGTCACCCCCGTGACTCCCCTCACGGACGCACTCCACCGAGTGCTTATGGAAGGCAAAAAATATTTCCCCGTCAGCAGCACCGTGGCGTGTCAGGGCGTGGAAGGGAGTTATTCCTCGATAGCGGCGGACAAACTTTTCGAGATTGCCGACATCACCTATTTCAAAAACTTCGAGGGCGTATTCCAGGCGGTTGAAAAAGGCTTGTGCGATTACGGCGTGCTGCCTATCGAAAACAGCGCCGTCGGCAGCGTGGGCGCCGTGTACGACCTTATGAAGAAACACAACTTCTACATCGTGCGCAGCATCAAACTCAAGGTGTGTCATCATCTGCTTGCCAGAAAAGGCGTGAAGATGTCGGACATAAGAGAAGTCTATTCACACGAACAGGCAATCGGTCAGTGCTCCGAATTCCTGCAGAAACTCGGCAGTAACGTCAAGGTTTATCCCTGCGCGAACACCGCCGTCGCAGCGGAAACCATCGCCGCCTCGGACAGAAACGACATAGCCTGCATTTCTTCCCGCAACTGCGCCGAACTCTACGACCTCGGAATACTCGCAGGGAACATTCAGAACAACGATTCCAACTACACGCGGTTCATCTGCATAAGCAAGAATCTGGAAATCTTCGCCCCCGCCAACCGCATAAGCGTTATGATGACCTTGCCCCACGAATCGGGTTCGCTCAACCGCGTGCTCAACAAGTTCTCCACGCTCGGACTCAATCTCACCAAACTCGAATCCCGTCCCCTGCCGGGTACGGACTTCGAATTCCTGTTCTATTTCGACTTCGAAGGGCGCATCGACGACGCGGACACGCTCGCGCTGTTAGCCGAACTCGACCAGGGCAGCGAACAGTTCACGTTCCTCGGCAGTTACTGCGAGGTGGCGCAATGAAATACGGTCTCATCGGCAATCCTCTGGGGCACAGTCACTCCCCTTTTCTCCACTGTTTCTTCGGGGACGATTCCTACGTGCTAGAGCAGATTGACGAAGGCAGACTGGAAGACTTCCTGAAAGAACGCGACTTTCTCGCTGTAAACGTCACAATTCCCTATAAACGCGCGGTTATGTCTCGGCTCGACGGAATATCCGCCGTGGCCGAGGAGTGCGACGCAGTGAACACGGTGGTTAACCGCGACGGCAAACTTTACGGGTTCAACACCGACCTCTTCGGAATGGAATTTGCGCTCACGCGGGCGGGAATTTCGCTCAAAGGCAAGAACGTCGTGGTACTGGGCAGCGGCGGCACTTCCCATACGGCACAGGTGCTCGCGCGCCACTGCGGAGCCCGCTCCGTGAAAGTCGTGAGCAGAACGGGTCAGTACAACTACAACAATCTTTTACCCGTACGGGACGCCGAAGTGCTGTTCAACACAACTCCCGTCGGAATGTTCCCGAATATGTCTGCGGCTCCCGTCGACCTCGGGTGCTTCCCCGCCCTCGAAGGGCTGTTCGACGCGGTATACAACCCCCTCCGTACCCGCCTGGTGCAACAGGCGAAATCGCTGGGGATTAAATGCGCCGACGGTCTGCTTATGCTCGCGGCGCAGGCAAAGGCTTCCCGCAATCTTTTCACGGGCGGTATTATGCCGGTTCCCGGCGACGAACGCGAGGAAAAACTCATACTTGCCGCCCGCGACGCCCTCAAACGACGCCTTACAAACATTGTGCTCACGGGAATGCCCGGCTCGGGGAAATCGACGGTGGGCGCCGCCGTAGCCGATATGCTGGGGCGGCAATTCGTGGACGCCGACGCCGAAATCGTCAAAGCGGCGGGCAAAAGCATACCCGACATCTTCGCAGAGGAAGGCGAGACGGGTTTCCGCAAACGCGAAAGCGAAGTGTTGCGCATTTTAGGAGATAAGCAGGGAATTGTTCTGGCAACGGGCGGCGGTGCGCCGCTCTCCCCCGAGAACAGGCTCAACCTCAGGGCAAACGGATACGTTGTATATCTCGACAGAGACCTTCGTGCGCTGCCGACCGACGGCAGACCGCTTTCGCAAAAAGGCGACCTGAAAAAAATGTACGACGAACGTCGCGCCGCATACGAAGCGACGGCAGACGTCAAAGTGGAAAACAACGCCGCTCCCGAGGACGCGGCGCGCGAAATTACGGAGAAATTCAATGAAAGTTCTTGTGATTAACGGACCCAATCTCAATATGCTCGGCGTGCGCGAACCCGACCTTTACGGCAAGCGCGACTACTCCGCTCTCGTGGGATTCGTGGAAAAGGAAGCGGCGCGGCGCGGAATACACGCCGATTGTTTCCAGTCCAACAGCGAGGGCGAAATCGTAACCGAAATCCAGAACGCGCTCGGCACTTACGACGCCATTGTCATAAACGCCGCCGCTTACACCCACACTTCGGTCGCCATACTCGACGCGCTCAAGGCCGTCGGGTTGCCTACCGTCGAGGTGCACCTCACCGACATATCCGCGCGCGAGGAATTCAGGCGTTTCAGTTACGTTTCCCTGTACGCAAACAAAACCATATGCGGAAAAGGTTTCGACGGTTACGCGGAAGCCCTTGACGTACTCCTCGCGCTCTCGGAGAAATAACGGCGACGGGCGCACCCGCCGCGCCCCGTTTTGCACCCCCGACCCGTTTTGCAACGGATAAATATCCCCCTTCCGCGCATACTGAAATCGTGAGGTGGATATGAGCAAGAAAAAGATTGAGCGCAGAGGCGTCAAAGGCACGCTGGCATACGGCAACCAGTCCGAAGAACAAATCCGCGAAGCGGGTCAGTGGGAAAACGCCGCTTTCCGCGGCGACCGCGACGGCGCGTTACGCGTTCCCCGCAAAAAGAAACGACAATAAAAAACGCGCCCGTCGGGGCGCGTTTTTCTTTGTGTCATCAGGCGCAATATTCCGAGAGGGTCATCATCGCTATCGCGCTCAGTTGCTTGCGGATATCCTCCAACGTGTAATTGGGCTCGTCGAGCAACCACCATTTGATGAGGGATATTATTCCGCCCGCGAAAAATTCCGCGAGAATGTCCGAGGGCAACGAACCCTTGCCGTCGCGCGGGCGGGCGTGGCTGAGGCGGTTGATTATATTGTGAGTGAGGATTTCGTGCACCTTGTCGAAAACCAGCGCGCTGTCCGCCTTGAGTATAATGGTGCGTATGCGCTTGCGGTTGTTGTCGAGAAAACAAATCCCCAGGTCCATAACCTCGTTGTAATAGGTGATGAGGTCGTTCTCGCCGTGAGCGCGTTTGACCTGCTCGTGGAGCCCGTACATAATGTCGCTTATGCACTTGTCGAGCAGGCTGTATTTATCCTCGAAATGGGTGTAGAAAGTGCCGCGGTTTATAAGCGCGCGGTCGCAGATGTCGATAACCGTAATCGAGCCGAACGACTTTTCGTCGAGCAGTTCGTAGAAAGCGTCCACAATGGCTTTCTGGGTGCGTTGGATACGCAAGTCGGTTTTGTTGCCGTTCTTCATAATTTCCTCCTGTCCGCACCCGTGTTTTCAAGCGTCCGCAGGCAAGCCGAACGGTCCGCAAGCGGGTTGGAAAGTCTCTTGGATATAACCTCCGCCGCCTTGTAGGCAAGAATTACGGAGAGAATGTCTTTGGCGATATACGGCACGGAAACCGCCAGCGCCGAGGCACCCCAACCGTTTTCCGTGACGAGAGCGTACTGCAGTATTCCCGCAACGTGACAGATTATCAGCCCGAGCAGCCCCGAGGCTATGCGCACCGCCGCACCGCGGCCGCCCCAGTTGGCGCCCGAAAACGCCGCGAGAAAGAAAAAGCCCCAGATAAACCCGCCCGTTACGCCGACGAGTTTCTGAATCCCGCCCGTGAAATTGGCAAATACGGGCACGCCCACCGCGCCGAGCAGCACATAGATTCCTATCGCCGCAAGTCCGTATTTCCAACCGAGGAAAAAACCGGCGAAAGCGATTGCGAAAGTCTGCAGCGTGAGAGGCACTCCCGACGGCATAGGAATGGAAATCTGCGCAATACAAGCGGTTAACGCGGCAAACAACGCGATATAAACCATTTGTTTGGTTTTTTCCGAAGCGGTCAGTTTCTTGCCGTGCGACTTCATTTCAGCGCTTCCTTTATTCTTTCTATGGCGTCAGCCAGTTCCTCGTCGGGTATGTTCACGGGCGGAGCGAACCTTATAGTATTGCCGTGGGTATCCTTCGCGAGTACGCCGTTGGCAACCAGTTTGCGGATATAAGGTGCCGCGGGAGAGTAAAACTCCACCGCCACCAACAATCCCCTTCCGCGCACCTCTTTGATGTCGGGGTTTGCGACGGAGCGGAGCGCGTCGGACAATATCTCGCCTTTTCTGCGCGCCATTGACGGATAGTCGTCGCGCACCAGAATTTCCATTGCCTTGAGAGCAACCGCACAGGCCAGAGGATTGCCACCGAACGTAGAGCCGTGCGAGCCCGGTTCGAAAACTCCGAGTATCTCGCGGGAAGAGGCAACGGCGCTCACTGGCATAATCCCTCCGCCGAGCGCTTTCCCGAGCACGAATATGTCGGGACGGACGTTCTCGTGCTGGCAGGCAAACATATCTCCCGTACGCCCGAAACCGGTCTGGACTTCGTCGGCAATCATAAGCGCGCCCTTGCGCGTGCATATCTCGCGCACCGCGGAAAGATATCCGTCGGGCGGAACGATAACCCCCGCTTCGCCCTGTATGGGTTCGAGAATCACCGCGACGGTATACGGCGTGAGCGCCTTTTCAACGGCTTCCGCGTCACCGTACGGCACGGCGGTGAACCCTTCGGTGAAAGGCGCATAGCCCTTCCTCGCCGTGGGGTCGGTGCTCATAGAAACTATGGTGGTGGTCCTGCCGTGGAAGTTGCCCGCGCAACATATTATGTGCTGTTTGCCGTCAGGCACTCCCTTTACGAAAGAACCGTAGCGTCTGGCGGTTTTCAGTGCGGTTTCGACAGCCTCGGCACCCGTGTTCATAGGCAAAACCGCCTCGGTGCCCGTGAGTTCCGCAAGCCGCTTGCAGAATTCGCCCAGCAGTTCGTTGTGGAATGCGCGGGAGGTCAGAGTGACTTTGCCCAGTTGTTCCTTTGCCGCCGCCACTATTTCGGGGTGCAAATGACCGAAATTGAGCGCGCTGTACGCCGAAAGCATATCGTAGAATTCCCTGCCCTCGGGATTGCGGACGCGTGCCCCGCAAGCCTCGGAAACCACCACTTCCTCGGGG
>USGA01000060.1 GCA_900554085.1 uncultured Clostridia bacterium
GCAAATCGAACTGATGAATATGCACCGCGAACTGGGCATCACTTTCGTGTACGTCACCCACGACCAGGAGGAAGCCCTCACTATGAGCGACAAAATCGTGGTTATGCGCGACGGCGTGATTCAGCAGATTGCCGACCCCGAAAAAATTTACGACGAACCTGCCAACGCTTTCGTCGCGGACTTCATAGGCGAATCCACCATACTGTCCGGCGTTATGCTCGAGGACTACAAAGTGGAATTCGCGGACGCGGTTTTCGAATGCGTCGACAAGGGCTTCAAGAAAAACGAGCCCATAGACGTCATCATCAGACCCGAAGACCTCGAGATTCTGCCCGCCGACGACAAAAAAGCCATACTCACGGCACGCGTCATCTCCTCGGTGTTCAAGGGCGACCACTATCAGATTACGCTCATTGCAAACGAAAACGAATTCATCGCGCACGACACCGTCACCTGCGAGGAAGGCTCCGACGTCGGTCTGTATATCAGCCCGTCCAACCTGCACATTATGCACAAGGCACGCATCATCAACGAAATCGACACCGAAATCGCAGGCGAAAACCAGGTGTGGATTTGCGGCGCGAAGTTCGACTGCGTCACCGACCTCGAAGCGGGCACGCCCGTGCGTATTCAGGTTGATTTCGACGACGTCATCATCACCGACGACGAAGAGGACGGCGTAATCGGCGCGACGGTAGTGAGTTCCATTTACAAAGGCAGTTATTACCAGTGCATAGTCCGCACGGACGACTACTACGACTTCTTCGTGGACACCGACGACGACTGGCTCAAAGGCGACCGCGTCGGCATCAACATCGCTCCCGAGAAAATTCTCATCGAGCGTCGCGAAGTGACCGAAGCCCCCGTTGACGAAACTCCCGTCGTCGTTGACGAGACGGTGACCGAGGAGACCGAAAGCGCGTCGTCGGAAGCGGAATCCGCCGTCGCAGAATCCGTCGGCGCTGCCGCCGAATCCCCCGTCGCAAACGAGGGCAAAGATTCTTCCGAGGAGGTGTGAAATGACGTCCGCTTCCGCAATTCAGGCTAAACCCCGCAAGCGGTTCAAAATCACAAAACGGGTTTTTGCATACCCTTATGTGCTGTTTATGGTGCTGTTTGTGATTTTGCCGCTGGTTATGATACTCGTCAACGCGTTCCTTGACGACGGCGGAAACCTCACCGTGGAGAACTTCAAGACTTTCTTCACCGAGGAAAGCAGCCTTATAATTCTGGGCAACTCACTGTTCGTGGGAGTCGTGACGACGGCGATATGTCTCCTCATCGGATACCCCGTCGCGTACAAACTCTCCAGAATGAGCAGCGGCAAAATTCTGGTGCTTTTCTTCATACTGCCTATGGGCGTCAACTTCCTTATCCGCACCCTCGCCACCAAAGCCATTTTCATTGCGCTTGACGTGACGCTCGGTATGGGAACGGTGCTCTTCGGTATGGTATACAACTATCTGCCCTTTATGATACTTCCTCTGCACACCTCGCTCTCGTCCATAGACAAGAGTTACATCGAGGCGGCGCAGGACCTCGGCGCGGACCGTTCAACGGTTTTCCTTAAAACGGTACTGCCCCTTTCCGTGGGCGGAATTATGAGCGGCATTACGATGGTGTTCATACCCACCATCTCGACATTTGCCATTTCGCAACTGCTGTCCAACGGCAAGATATTCCTCTTCGGCGACAGCATACAGACCAAGTTCGACCAGGGTCTGTACGGCGTCGGCTCCATAATGAGTCTGGTGATGTTGGCGTTCGTGCTCATCTCCAACTTCCTTATGAACAGAATCAACAAGAACAACAACGTCGGCGTGGGGAGGTCTCTGTGGTGAAAAAATTAGGCGACATCTTAGGCAAGGCGTACATCTTCGTCATTCTGGCGATACTCTACGCTCCCATAATCCTCATCATCGTTTACAGTTTCTCGGGAAGTTCCAACTTCAACTTCTCGGACGGCTTCACGTTCGACGCGTACGTGTCCATATTCACCTCCGAAAAATCGCCCGCTCTGTGGGCGGCAATCGAGAACACGCTGCTCATCGCCGTCATCTCGGCGGTGGTGTCCACCGTTATGGGCACTTTCGCTGCAATCGGAATTTACAGTATGGGTCGCCGTTCCCGTCGGGTTGTGGAAAACGTCAACCAGTTTCCCATAATCAACAGCGAAATCGTTATGGCGGTCTCGCTGATGATATTCTTCGTGACGTTCGCCTTCCCCGAGGGATACCTCAGGCTGATAATCGCGCACATCGCTTTCTGCACTCCTTACGTCGTGCTCAGCATAATGCCAAAACTCGAGAGTATGGACCCCAACGTGTACGAAGCGGCGCTTGACCTCGGCGCGAATCCCTTCCGCGCCCTCACCCGCGTTATGTTCCCGATGATTACCCCCGGTATCGTCAGCGGATTCATTATGGCGTTCGTCATCTCCATCGACGACTTCATCATCACTCAGATAAACAAGGGTGCGGCAACCGGAATCAACACCTTGTCCACCTATATCTATTCCGACGCGCGCGTCCAGGGTCTCGAGCCGTTCTGGTACGCCGTATTCTCCATCATATTCGTGGTGGTGCTCGCCGCGCTGCTCACGGTCAACCTGTGGAAAATCCGCAAACAGAAACAAAAGGAAAAGGAGGCGAACCTGTGATGAAAAAGAAAACCCTTTTGCTCGTCGCCGCCCTCCTTCTGACGGCGCTCGTCGCCCTTCCCCTGCTCACCGCCTGCTCCGGCGGCGGAGAAAGCACCGTAACGGGCGGAAGCGGACAGGACAAACTCTACATCTACAACTGGGAAGACTACATCGACACCGCTCTCATCGACGAATTCTCTGACTATTACAAAGAGGTGACGGGCAAGTCCATCGACGTGACTTACACGACCTTCGACACCAACGAAACTATGCTCACCAAAGTGCAGAAAGGCGACGCAAACGTCGACCTCATCTGCCCTTCGGAATACGCAATAGAGAAACTTATGCGTGGCGGTTACGTTAGGAATCTTTCCGAACTGGTCTCCGAACTCGGCGAAAAACACAATATGACGTTCGACAATCTCGGCAACATAGAACCCGACGTCAGAACCGCCATTTCCGCGGTGTTCGGCGACATTCCCGCAGGCGACGGCAAGACGGGCAATATGCTCGACTATATGGTGCCGTATATGTGGGGCACTCTCGGAATTCTTTATAACAAAAGCGTGGTGAGCGAGGAAGAACTCGAGGAATACGGCTGGGGCGTGTTGTGGAACGCGGGCGGCAATCCCGAACTCGAAGGCGAAATCCTGCTTAAGGACAGTATCCGCGACACATATTGCGCCGCGGTGCTGTATCTCCGCGATTACGGTATGTTGCCCGAAGGCGACTCCCCCTCTCTCGGCAAACCCTACACCGAACTGACCACGGCGGAACTCATCAACTGCACCGACGACGCTCTGCTTGTCGCCGTCGAGGAAGTGCTCATCGAACAGCGCGACCACATCTCCGGCTACGAAGTGGACTTCGGCAAAGACGATATGATAAACGAAATCGTCTACGTCGACCTGGCCTGGAGCGGCGACGCCCTGTGGGCAATAGAGGAAAGTTACGACGAAGAAACCGAGGACTACACCCTCGGATACTACGTGCCCGAAAGCGGTTCCAACATCTGGTACGACGGTTGGATTGTGCCCACCACCGTACGCAACGAACTCGCCGCGGTTATGTTCATCGACTTTATGTGCCGTCCCGAATCCGCCGCACGCAATACAAGTTATATCTGCTACACTTCGGCGGTGGCTCGCGACGCGGTGCGCTCCGACGCCGACGCGGTGGCAGCCCTGCTCGACGTGGAATATCTGTGGTACGCAAGTTCCGAAGAGTGCGAACTCTACACCGACGCGGACGGGAATCTCGTGTTCTTCTACGATTGGGGCGACGGCGAACCTTACTATCTCGATGCCGACGGAACGGAATTCGACGGCGACGCCGACACTCTCACCGCCTTCGAAGCGGCAACCGACGAAGAGGGCTACTGGCTTGACGGCAACGGAGAGTACATCGTCGACGCCGATTCTATGAATCTTTTCTTCGAGGACACCGCGCGCTATGCGGAAATCACCGACGCGCTCGGAGTAATGCGCGATTACGGCTCGGCAAACGACCGCGTCGTGCAGATGTGGGAACGCATCAAAGCGGGCGCGGAAACCCCGTGGGCGCTGATATGGTGCCTGGTAGCGGTTGTCATCATCGTAGGAGGCGCCGTGGGCATCTACTTTGCCAAGGAAGCGTTCAAGCGCCGTCCGCGCAAACTGAACGTCCCTCCCTCCGCCGGAGAAGAAACGGACGCAAAATAAAGACGAAATCCGACTTTTTTCGCAAAACCGAACGGCGGCACTATTTATCGGCGGAACGCCGCACCTTCACAAAAAGGCGTACTTCGCACCGACAAAAAACCGCCTGACAAAAGATAGCCGCACAAAAACCCCCGCTCCGTCGGGGGTTTTTCATACAAAAGTCGGCAGGTTGCATTCCTGTGCAAAAAATGATATAATTGATGAAAAAAGTTTTACCTATAAGGGCGCAATTTTCATCTTCCGCAAGCATTTGCGCCGCGAAAGACCCCCGCACCCGAGGAGGCTTTATGCAGAAATTCGAGAAAGTCGTCGCGCGCTACGCTCCGTGGATGGACAAGATGAGCGAAGTGTGCGTGCGCAACAATCACATCGAACCGTCCCTCTATCAGAAACACAACGTCAAACGCGGTCTGAGAGACATCGACGGCACGGGCGTTGTCGCAGGTCTCACCGAGATAAGCGAAATCAATTCGTTTTACATCGACGAAAACGGCAACCGCGTCGAACGCGAAGGCGAACTGTTTTACCGCGGTATCCCCATACGCGACCTCGTCGACGGTTTCATAAGCGAAGGCAGATTCGGTTTCGAAGAAACGGCGTACCTGCTCTTTTTCGGCGAACTCCCCACGCCCGCGCAACTGGAACACTTCACCACTATGCTCGCGGAGTACCGCAGACTTCCCGAAAGTTTCGTCAGGGACATAATTATGAAAGCGCCTTCCACCGATATGATGAACGTCATAGCGCGAAGCGTGCTCACCCTTTACAGTTACGACGCCAATCCCGACGACATAAGCATTTCCAATGTGCTCCGCCAGAGTCTGCAACTGCTCGCGCAGTTCCCTATGCTGTCCACCTACGGTTACCAGGTGTACGCGCACTATCATTCTGACAGCAGCCTTATCATACACCAACCCGACCCCGCGCTCAGCACGGCGCAGAATTTCCTCAGGCTTATGCGCGCCAACAAGAAATTCACCGACCTCGAAGCGCAGATTCTCGACATCTGTCTCGTCCTGCACGCGGAACACGGCGGCGGCAACAACTCCACTTTCACCAACCACGTCGTCACCAGTTCGGGCACGGACACCTATTCGGCGGTTGCCGCTTCTCTCGGCTCTCTCAAAGGACCCCGCCACGGCGGCGCGAACGTAAAGGTTTCCAAGATGTTCGAGGACCT
>USGA01000061.1 GCA_900554085.1 uncultured Clostridia bacterium
AGAGTAGCTTTTTATTTTGTCCGATGCCACCTTTCCTGTTTTTCCAACGGTTGATTAGCTTCAAAGTCAACGGCAAAAGAAGAACGCTTTATCTTCTTAGAAACTGGATACTGAAGAACTACATATTCATAGTGATCATTCCGTTTTAATAGTCTCAGCCGGATTACTTAATGCCGTATGATATCCGTTAAGGACAACTGTGACAAACGTTACAAGCATCAATAAGACGACAGGTACTATAAATACTTCTATTCCCCAATCCGCAGGATACACAAACTGTTCCCTCCACCGTTTCATCAAGACATATACGATAGGAATAGCGATCATGTCGGCTATCAGAATATAATAGAAGAACGGACGATTCAACAACAATAGAATTTGTCGGGAAGAGGCACCGTGTACTTTACGAATCGCAATTTCTCTTTTTCGTTGTTCTACCGCATACCATGTAATTCCAAAGATACCAAAAAGGGTCAGGAACAAACTGATTATAGCATAAGCCAGTAATAATCGGGAGAAATTCACCATATCTGTATTGTTGGATATATATTGCTGATAGGCGTCTATGTAAACAAAAGAATGTCCCGGCTCGTGTTTCTCCCACAGCAACCGGAGATTTTTTACTATCTCATTGCGTCTGCCCTCATCTATACGACAAGACAGGTAGGTTGCCTGATCGACCGGAATCTCTTGAAGAATAATCTGCATCGGAGTAATGGCAGAGTTGAAAGAAGTCAGTCTGAAATCTTTGCACACACCGATAATAGTTCCTTCACCGGCGTTGTCCTGCTCATATTTGCTTAAGGTCTGCCCCACCGGATCTTCTCCTGCTGGCACAAAGAACTGCACAAAGGCTTCATTAACAACTACCGGATGGGCTACCTTGGAAAATAAATCCTTCGTTCGTTCCGGTTCGAGAAGTTCTATGTTGAATAAGTCCAGCAGTTCATAGTTCTCGGTCAATAAAACTTTATTTACCATTACTTCCTGCCCATTCCTGTTTAGTGGAATGATGATATTAAAAGGACTCGTTATCCGCCCTTTGGATAACAGGGCAGTTTGGATGCCGGGCAGGTTTTTAATGTCATTATACAAAGGGATAGTCAGGGCAGTCCCCTCATTACCTAAGATTATAACTCCTTTAAAGCGTTCACCCTGCCCTTCTATGGTTGAAAGCTGAGAGCGTATCATCATAAAGGCAGTCATCAATCCGATGGAGATAACCATTTGCACGCCTACAAGGATCGCTACCAGTCTTCTTCTTTTTCTCCCTTGAAAATGCGACGGATTATCGGGCGAAGTCCCCGCGAAAGTTTTTTGTCCAGACCCGTGGCTTCCATCATCTTGAGCACAGACAGCCACACCGCGTATATGGCGGTGAGTTTGAGGCAAAGCGTTATGGCGTTTGCCACGCCGCTAATCATCGTCGGCAGGGCGTCGGCGGGGTGCGCGACGGTCATCAGCGACAACGACAGCAGGACAAGGGCGGTAAAAGCGACGTTCATATAACAGTTTACTTGCCGCGGGCGGGGAGTATGCGGCAACAGTCCGCAATGAGTTTACAAAAAATACCGTTTGGTCTATAATGTTTGAAATGCGGCGCGCTTGCGCGCGCCCGCGGGAGGTTCAGATGAACGGCAAATATTACATCACGACCGCCATTGCTTACGCTTCGGGCAAGCCGCATATCGGCAATATGTACGAGATAGTTCTCAGCGATTTTCTCGCGCGTTTCCGTCGTCGTCAGGGCTACGACGTGTTTTTCCAGACCGGCACCGACGAACACGGCGAAAAGGTGGAGAACAAGGCTGCCGCCGCAGGCGTCACTCCGAAGCAGTTCGTGGACAACGTGGCAGGAGAAATCAAAGGCCTCTGGGATTTGATGAACATATCTTACGATAAGTTTATCCGCACCACCGACGCCGACCACGAAGCGCAGGTCGCGGAGATTTTCGACAGAATGCTCGAACAGGGCGATATTTACAAAGGCTCCTACAAGGGGTGGTATTGCACTCCCTGCGAATCTTTCTGGACGGAAAGCCAACTCGTCGACGGGAAGTGCCCCGATTGCGGCAGGGAAGTCAAACTGTCCGAAGAGGAAGCCTATTTCTTCCGTATGAGTGCCTATGCCGACAGGCTGATGAAGTATTACGAGGAGCACCCCGATTTCATTCTGCCTCTTTCCCGCAAGAACGAAATGGTCAACAATTTCCTCAAGCCCGGACTTCAGGACCTTTGCGTGTCGCGCTCCACGTTCTCGTGGGGTATTCCCGTAAAGCCCGACCCCAAACACGTGGTGTACGTGTGGCTTGACGCGCTCACCAACTACATTACGGGTCTGGGATACGATTGCAGGGGAAATTGCGGAGAGAAATACAATAAGTACTGGCCTGCCGAAGTGCACATCGTCGGCAAGGATATCGTGCGTTTCCATACCATTTATTGGCCCATATTCCTGATGTCTCTGGGTGTGCCGCTTCCCAAGCAGGTTTTCGGTCATCCGTGGTTGCTGCAGGACGGCGGCAAGATGTCAAAGTCCAAAGGCAACGTTATGTATGCCGACGACCTCGCGTCGGTGTTCGGCGTCGACGCGGTGAGGTATTTCCTGTTGTCCGCGGTGCCTTACGATAACGACGGACTGGTGTCGTGGGAACTCGTCAACGACACCGTGAACGGTGAACTCGCAAACGTCTACGGCAATCTCGTCAACAGAACGGTGGCTATGACCAACCAGTATCTCGGCGGCGTGTTGTCCGACAAAAAGGTTGCCGAGGCTGTTGACGAAGACCTCAAAGCAGTGGTCAAAGGGGCTTACGCAAAGGTGTGTGCCAAGGTGGACGCCTACAAGATGTCGGACGCTCTTGCGGAGATTATGACGGTGTTCCGCCGCGCCAACAAATATATCGACGAGACCGCGCCTTGGGTGCTCGCCCGCGACGAAAGCAAGCGCGACAGACTTGCAACCGTGCTTTACAATCTTGCCGAGAGCATCGTCATAGGCTCCAGTATGCTGGCCTGCGCAATGCCCGCGTCCTGCGAAAAGGCCGTCGGGGAATTCGGCACGGAAATTCGTGCTTTCGACAAACTCGGGGAGTTCGGATTGCTCGCCGACGGCACCCGCGTTACGGATAAACCCGAAATCCTTTTCGGGAGGTTGAAAATGAAAGAAGTCGAAGAGAAAGTGGAAGCAATAGCGAAATCGAAACAGGTCGAGGCGTCCGTCGGTGAAGCCGCACCCGCCAAAACGGAGAAAAAAGAGGAGGCGGCACCCGAAGGTACCGCCACCCTCATCGATATAGCGAAGTTCAAAGAGGTTTCGCTCAGAGTGGGGCACATTCTCACCGCCGAAAAGGTCGAGAAGGCCGACAAACTGCTCAAGTTCACCGTCAGGGTGGGAGAAGAGGAGCGCACCATAGTCAGCGGTATCGCCAAGTATTACACTCCCGAGGAAATGGTGGGTAAACAGGTGGTCGTGGTGGCGAACCTCAAGCCCGCAAAACTGCGCGGAATCGAAAGCCAGGGTATGCTGCTTTGCGCTGTGACTGCGGAGGGCGACGTCGTGTTGGTTTCGCCCGAGAAACCCGTGCCCAGCGGCAGCGAGGTCTGCTGATGCTTTTCGACACGCATTGTCATCTCACGGACGAAAGGCTGCGCCCCGACATCGACGACGTCGTGAGCGGTGCCCTGAAAGGCGGAGTAGCCCGTCTCGTGACCGTGGGGTGCGACAGGGAATCCTCCCTCGAGAGTGCGGAGATTGCCGCAAGATATCCCGAGGTGTATTGCACGGTGGGTATTCACCCCCACGACGCCGTCACGGCAACCCGAGAGATTTACGAAGAATTCCGCGCGCTTGCCGCCGACAATGCAAAGGTGTTGGCAATCGGCGAGATAGGACTGGATTATCATTACGATTTGAGCCCGAGAGAGGTTCAGCGAAGAGTGTTCGGGGAGCAGTTGAGACTTGCGCGCGAATGCGAATTGCCTGTGTGCCTGCACGTCAGGGAAGCGTACGAGGACTGCCGTGCTTTATTGGAGGAGAACAGGGATTGCCTCGGCGGCGGAGTTCTGTTGCATTGCTATTCCGGCTCGGCGGAAATGGTGAAAGTGTTTTCGGAGTACGACGCATATTTCGCTTTCGGCGGCGCAATCACTTTCAAGGGGGCGCGCAGGAATCTGGAAGCGCTCGCCGCCGTGCCTCCTGACAGGCTTTTGCTCGAGACGGATGCGCCGTATATGACTCCCGTGCCTTACAGGGGGCAGACCAACCGCCCCGAATATGTGGCGCTTGTCGCCGACAAGGCCGCCGAAGTCCTCGGAACCTCTCGCGAAGAAATCGAGAAAATCACTACCGAAAACGCAAAACGCTTCTTTAAGCGTATGAAATGAACGATGAACGCCTTTTTATGTCGACATTGACCCTGGGGCGTTCGGATTCTTGAAACATAATGCAAAACATAATTTACGAATACGGGGATTCCCTCTATATCAATCTCACCAACCGTTGCTCCAACGATTGCACGTTCTGTATACGCAATTTCCGTGACGGAGTGGGGAACGACCCGCTGTGGCTGGAGCACGAGCCCACCGCCGCCGAAGTTATTGCCGCACTCGGAGAAAAGGACCTCGGGAAGTACGGCGAAGTGGTTTTCTGCGGTTTCGGCGAGCCGACCTGCGCGTTTGAGGTGCTTCTGGAAGTGGCGGAGTATCTCAAAAAGCACGGCGCCGTCACAAGGATAAACACCAACGGGCAATCCGATTTGTATAACAATACGGACGATTCCGCCCGCCGCCTCGCGCCGTTCATAGACGAGGTCAGCATTTCGCTCAACGCCTCCACCGCCGAGAAATACGACGCGGTTTGCAGGTGCGCTTTCGGCGAGCAGGGATTTTACGCGATGCTCGATTTCGCCCGCGACTGTGTTCGGGAGGGAATCGACACCGTTATGTCCGTCGTCGATTGCATAGGTGCCGAAGAGATTGAGGCTTGCCGCAAGGTCGCCGAGAGCGTGGGTGCACGCTTGCGCGTGCGCGCTATGATAGAGGACGGCGACTGAGGGCGATTGAACCGTGAGAAAAGGAGTCGACAATGGTCAACTCCTTTTGTATGGATTCGGCACAAGGCCGTTTCCTCCGATGAAAGCAGAGTCTTTAATGAGCGTGCGTTCGTCAATGCGTTGATTGGGAATAAGCCGTCATACCGGATTCTGCTTTTATCTGCGGACGATTGTCCGTCATCTTTTGTACTTCCGACTGTTTGTCTTTGGTACGCTGTTAATTTGTGCGGATACGGGTCGTATATACGCCCGTCGCGGAGGGAATAAATGGAAAAACCCGATGTCAGGGATTTGATTCGTGCTGAAGGCTTCCGCTTCGATAAGTCGCTGGGGCAGAATTTCGTGTTCGACGGGAATCTCCTCGGGGCAATAGCCGCGGACGCGGGCGTGTGCAAAGACGATACGGTGGTGGAAATCGGCACCGGTGC
>USGA01000062.1 GCA_900554085.1 uncultured Clostridia bacterium
GATTTTGTTCACGGGAACACCCGTCCAATCCGCAACCACCGCCGCAATGTCTTCGGCGTACACGGCGGGGGTCTCCCCTCCCGCAAACGTGCCGGCGGCTATACGTTTCTTGCTTGCCGCTTCGTCAATGAGGTCTATCGCCTTGTCGGGGAGATGACGGTCGGTGATGTATCTTTCCGAAAGCGTAATCGCGGCGGAGAGAGCCTCGTCCGTGATGACCACGCCGTGATAATCCTCGTATTTGCCTTTGAGCCCCCGCAGAATGTCGAGCGCGTCCTCGGGGGCGGGCTGCTCCACTCTGACAGGCTGAAAACGGCGTTCAAGTGCGGGGTCTTTCTCGAAATATTTCGAATATTCGTCGAGAGTCGTCGCGCCTATGGTGCTGAGTTCGCCGCGCGCTAGCATCGGTTTCATTACGTTGGCTATGTCGGGGCCCGACTTGTCGCCGCCGCCCGCGCCCAGCATCGTGTGTATCTCGTCGATGAAAAGGATTATGTTGCCCGCCTTTTTGACGGCGTCGAGCGCGCCTTTGAGGCGTTCTTCGAAATCCCCTCTGTAACGGGTGCCCGCCACAACCGAAGCGATATCGAGCGAAAAAATGCGCTTGCCCTTCAGGACGTCGGGCACCGCTCCGTCCGCGATTGCCTGGGCAAGCCCTTCCACGACCGCGGATTTTCCCACACCCGCCTCCCCGACAAGCACGGGGTTGTTCTTGGTCCTGCGGCAAAGTATCTGCACGACGCGCGCAATTTCCTTGTCTCTCCCGACTACGGGGTCGAGTTTGCCCTGCTCCGCCTTTTCGGTCAGGTCGGCACCCAGTTTCGAGAGCGCCGAAGGCACCGTTCCCGTTCCGTCCTCTTCGACGGGGGCGTACACGGACACGTCCTCGCGTCCCATTTCCTCGCGGCGAAGTTCGGCGCCCGCTTTCTCGAAACGAGCGAAATCGGTGGGTTCGCGGTGCGGAGCGTGCCTGGCGGGCTCGCCGATTCTGACGCCAATCGCTTCGTCGAGCAACTCGGAGAGGTCGTCGGTGTTCACTCCCAGATTCTCAAGCATAGCCACCGCCACACCGTCGCGTTCGTGCAGAAGCGCGGCAAAAACGTGCTCGGTGCCGATAACTCCCGAACCGGTGCAGGCGGCAATATCCGCCGCCGTTTCCACACAACGTTTCGCACGCGAGGAAAAACGCACGTTGTCGCGAGAGTTGCGCCACGGTATCATCTGTGCGATGTCACGCGGAGATATGCCGAGTCTCCTCAGAACTTCGGCGGCGGCACCCGAATCGGATATGCCGACCAGCAGGTGTTCGGTGCCGAGAATACCGCCCGTCCTCGACGCGCAGTCGACGGCAACCCTTATGGCGTAATCGCAGTTTTCGGAAAAGTTCATATCATTCTCCAAGTGCGGCACGCACGTATCTCGCCCGTGCCGTATCCCGTTCCGAATCGGAGTGTTCACCCGCGCCCAGCATAAGTTCCAGATTGGCGGCAGAACACAGAACAAGCAGTTTATCGAGCAATTCGGTGCCTTTAAGTGGCACTACGCCCAGAATCACCCCGAGTTTTGCGTCGGAGATTAGTCTCATCAGTTCGGCGGCGGACAGCCTGTACGCGTCGCGAAGAACGGCGTAACTGCGCGCCACGCGGTCCAGAAGTTCCGTCCTTGCCCGCCGCGACAGTTCGTCGAGCGCACACCTTTCGCGATAGCACATTTCCACCGTGGCACGCTCGATTACGTCTATTATTTCTCGTTCGTCCGCGCCGAGAGTGCGGGTGTTGGACAACTGATACATATCGCCTTTGGCTTCGCTGCCCTCCCCGTACACACCTCGCACCGTCAGTCCGTAACCGCGAATGAACGCCGTCAACGCGTTTTCGATGTCGCCCGCGAGTTTGAGCGCAGGAAGAAACAGCATAGTCGAAGCGCGCATACCCGTGCCGAGGTTTGTCGGACAGGCGGTAAGGTAACCGAGGTCCTTGTCGAAGGCGACGTCCACCTCCGCGGCGAGACGCTCGTCATAACAGGCAATACGTTCGTATGCCGCCCCGAGTCGGAAACCGCGCTGCACACATTGTTCGCGCACACGGTCCTCTTCGTTGAGCATCACGGAGACGCCTTCCGATTTTTCGAGTATGACCGCCCCCGTAAGCGAGTTTTCGGCGAGCGACGGCGAAATGAGATGCCGTTCTATCATCGCCATTTTCTGCACTTCGTCAAGTTCGCTCATCAGGTAGAAATTGAAATCGAACAGCCCTTCCGCCGCGCGTCTCGCGCCGCGCATAAACTGCAATATCTTCTTCCTGTCCCGCTCCGTCGACCTGTGCGGAAACGGCAATCCCTCCACATTGCGGGCAAGCCGTATCCTCGACGACACGACGTTGCACCTCGTCAGTTCGGCTATCTCACATTTAGTCACGCGCGCCCCCTTCGGGACGGCTTCCCGTGTGGCGGAGAGACGCCTGCGTGGCGTCCGCCGCGGCGAGCGCAACCTCTCTCATATTCCTGTAGCAGTCGGGGCAACCGAACGTGAAAGTTCTCGCAAAATCCTGAGCCGTCCAGCCGCAGGAAGGACATTCCTTGCCCTTCCGTGCGTTCTTCTCCTGCATAGCCTCGAACGGCGAAACTCCCGAACGGAGTATGGACACATAACACTCTTTGCAAAAGCGGTATTCGGCGACGCCGTTGTTGACGACGGTTCTGTCCGAAAGCGTGGCTTCCCTTATTCCGCAATAGTCACAAACCATACCGTACCCGATTGCGCGAGCGCGCGACGTAATAACACTGTCGATTATACCTTGCTCTCGGTTGTTTTGCAATATAAATCGTGTATAATAAGGGCGTGGACAAAGTCATACTGCATTGCGACCTCAACAATTTTTACGCGTCGGTCGAACAACTCTCGCACCCCGAATTCGACGGGCTTCCCATTGCCGTGAGCGGCAATCCCGAAGTGCGCCACGGTATAGTGCTGGCAAAAAATATGCTGGCAAAGAATGCGGGAGTTACAACGGGCGAGCCGTTGTGGTCCGCGCGGCGCAAATGCCCCGATATCGTTTTCCTGCCGCCGCATTTCGAGGACTACGTCCGCATAAGCAAAGAGGTTTTCGCCATTTACACGGAATTCACCGACCGCGTGGAAAGTTTCGGCCTCGACGAATGTTGGCTTGACGTCACGGCGTCGGTCAGGCTTCTCGGCGACGGCAAAACCATTGCCGACAAGATTCGCGAGACGGTGAAAGCCCGCACCGGACTGACGATTTCCGTCGGCGTGTCGTTCACCAAAGTGCTTGCAAAACTCGGCAGCGACCTCAAAAAACCCGACGCCACGGTCGTGTTGTCGCGCGAGAATTATATGGACGTCATCGGCAATATGCCGCCCTCCGTGCTCATTATGATAGGCTCGCGCACGGCGGCAAAACTCCACGACCTCGGCATAACAACCGTGCGCCGTCTGGCGGAAGCCGACCGCAATCTGCTCCGCTCGCGGTTCGGGATAATCGCCGACAAGATGTCGGACGCCGCCCGCGGAGTCGAAAACGGCGAGGTGTCGCTTTACTACTCCACCCGCATACCGAAGAGCGTAAGCCACGGCACGACCACGCCGCGCGATATGACGTCGGAAGACGACGCCCGCACGGTAATTTACGCGCTCAGCGAACTTGTGGCAATGAGACTGCGCCGCTATAATATGACTGCGAGCGGTATATCCCTCTCCCTTCGGCGAGCCGACCTCAGCGGAATGTCCAGGCAATGCGTTCTGCCCCGCTCCACCTCGAACGCCACCGACATAGCCGAAGGGGCAATGAAACTGCTCTCCGAAATGCACACTTTTCCCGCGCCTCTGCGCGCCCTCTCGGTGGGGGCAACCAGACTGTCCCAAAGCGGCGCCGAGCAACTCTCTCTGTTTGACGACGAGTATGCGGGGCGCGAAGAAAAACTGGAAAAATGCGTCGACAGCATACGCGGAAAATACGGCTACAAGGCTATGAAACGCGGGGTCGTTATGGACGGCGACATCGTCCTCAATCTGCACGAGGAAGACGACTTCCTGCCGTTCAAACGCTGACCGCACCGTAGTCCGCGCGGGCAATTAATTGCACGAAATCAAGGTTTACAGCCTCAAAATACTATATAAAAACGCAATTATGCACAAAGGAAAGGCAATATGAAAATCGCAATCGCCACCAACAATATGAACAAACTCCGCGAAATCCGCGCCATTCTCGGCGACTTTTTCGAAGAGGCCCTTTCACTCGGCGACCTCGGAATTCACACCGACATAGAAGAGACCGGCCCCACACTCACCGAGAACGCGCTCATCAAAGCGCGCACCATACGCGATATGACGGGACTGCCCGCCCTCGCCGATGACAGCGGACTTATGGTGGACGCGCTGGACGGCGCTCCCGGGGTGTATTCCGCACGCTATGCGGGTGAGGAACACGACGACAAAAAAAATAACGCCCTGCTCCTCAAAAACCTTGCAGGCAAGCCTCGCAACGCGCGCTTCTGCTCCGTAATCGCCATTTGCTACCCCGACGGGCGCGAACTCACCGCCGAGGGCAGCGTGGAAGGCGTTATACTCGAGGAAGAACGCGGCAAAGGCGGATTCGGCTACGACCCTCTTTTCTTCTCGCCCGAACTCGGCAAAACCTTTGCCGAAGCCGCTCCCGAGGAGAAAAACTCCGTCAGCCACCGCTCCCGCGCCCTGCACAATATGCTCTCACTCCTGCAAAACAATTAACACAGCACACGCACCTTACGTCATTGACGAAAAAGTCGGCTTGAACTATATGAAAACTATCCTCGCCTTTTCCGATTCACACGGCGCGCCGCTCCCCGAGCGGTTGATTTCCGTGGCGCGGGAGAGTGATTACGTCTTTTTCCTCGGCGACGGGCTCAGCGGCCTGCGCGAAATTGCGGACCTTGACAATCTGTATTTCGTCAAGGGCAACTGCGACTCTTACCCTGCCCCCGAAGAGCGCGTGCTCGAAGTCGAAAACGTGCGGGTGTTCCTCACGCACGGGCACCTCTACCGTGTGAAAAGCGACCTGCTCAATCTTTCGCTCCGCGCCAAGGAACTGGGGTGTTCTCTCGCCTTTTTCGGTCATACGCACCTTGCCGAGGAAGTCAAGGCAGACGGCGTGACCCTCGTCAATCCCGGAGCGCTTGCCTATCCTATGTCGGGCGTACCGTCCTATGCCTACACGGTCATAAACGGCGACAAAACTGTGACAACGCTTGTGAATTTGCAGAGCGAAAAATGATTGCCGAGAAAATGCGTTTTTCTTGCTCACGCACTTTCCGTCAAATCGTTGACAACCATTCCGCGCTGTGATAGAATTTTCAAGCATTGCGAGAAGCCGAAGCGGCTTTCGACAGTTGCGGGTGTAGTTCAATGGTAGAATACCAGCCTTCCAAGCTGGCTACGTGGGTTCGATTCCCATCACCCGCTCCAATA
>USGA01000063.1 GCA_900554085.1 uncultured Clostridia bacterium
CTCGCTCCCGCGCCGCTCAGCGGAAGGGCGCCCAAGACGATGCCCGGGCTCAGGCAGGAGTTCGTCATCGTGCCGCGTCTCGAAACGCCTGCCGCGGCGACGGGCGACAGAGCGGAGGTATCCACCAACGCCGACTATCAGCCCAAGTCCCGCGACCTCAGCAAACTGCGTGCGCGCCGTATGCGCGGGCGCAATTTCGGCGTGGGGTTGGTTATGGCGTTGGCTTCGGTGCTGGTGCTTTTGCCTTTCGTCTTTGCGGTGTGCGGCGTGAGCGTCGGTTTTCTTCCCTTCCGTTTCGTGCCGCAGGAATACAACGTGCTGCAGGGGTGGATCGACGCGTTCAA
Organism: uncultured Clostridia bacterium; assembly: GCA_900554085.1. Taxonomy (GTDB): domain Bacteria; phylum Bacillota; class Clostridia; order Christensenellales; family CAG-917; genus Limadaptatus. Next base: position 345 of record USGA01000063.1, read on the forward strand.
CGAAACCGCCTCGCTCGGGTGGACGGGCGAGCAGGTGGGCGCGATATGGGCGAATATGGTGCCCGAGATGTTGCTCACGGTGGGACTTGTCGCCGTGGTGATAAATCTCGTCAAAGCGGTGACGGGATTGTGTTTTGCGCTCCGTCCCAGACGTTATACGACGGGGGCCGTAATCTTTCTGCTTTCGGTGTGCGCGGTGTTCATCGCTGCACTCGTGGGAGCGGAAGACATAGGAGTTGCGCAGATTGATTTTATGCAGGACTTCATTCACGGTTATGCTACGAGCGAATTCTTCACGTTTTTCGTGCTGGCGGGGATAAACCTCGTCGCCGCGCTTGCGTGTTCGCTCGTCACGCCGCAGAGGACGGGTTATACCCGCGGGAAATAGAGACCGCAGGAGGCAAAATGGCTAAGAAAGAAAGAGTCGAAACCACTTTCAATCCCGAAGTGAAAAGCGAAGAGACGACGGCGCCCGCCGCCGAGGAACAGGAGCCGATGTACGAAAGCGAAGCGTACGGAAATCCTCGTCCCGACCAGGGCACACGAACCACCGTTATGAAGACGGTCGGTATCGGCGGCCCCGTGCCCATTGTCGCTCCCAAACACAACACAATACAACTGCAGCCCATCATCGTGCCTCTCGCCGTGGTGCCGTATATGAGTCAGGACAGTTCCGTTCTGCGCACGGACGGCAAGACGGAAGCGTACGGAGAGGACGGATATTCTTCCGCCGTGGAGTTCGACGCCGCGCGTATGGAAGCCGAGAAGCGCACCGCGGTGCGTCGTCTTTCCTCTTCGTTCAGAGTGTTTTCCGTGGTGACGTTCTTCATTGCGGCGATTATTGCGGTGGGATTCATTCTCGCCGCGTTCAGTCCCGTCGTGGGGGCGTTGGACTTTTCGGGTAACGACGTAATCGGCAACATAGAGCAAATGGTCGACGGCGGGAAACCCGAAGTTATGTCGCAGACGGTAACCAACATCATTGCCGCTTTCGGCGTGGCGCTTGCGATGCTTTGCTCCTTGCTCGGGATAATAATCGGCAAGTATGCGCGCAAGACTATGGTCGTGTGCTCCGTATTGGCACTCGGCGCGTTTGCGGCGGAACTCATCGCGCAAGCCGTGAGGGGTACGTTCGCCCTTGCGTCGAGCGGCGCTCTCATTTTTATGGCGTCGCTTGCGGCGGTTATGCTCATAGTGTCCGCGGCGCTCGCAGCCGTGGCGGTCAGACGCGAGGAAGCCACCGAGGAAACCGTGTCCCGTGCGGCAAGCGAAATCTGATTTAACGGCAATTTAAGTTTTCGGGATAGAATGTCACTCAGAATAGCGTCGCTGGCAAGCGGCAGCAAAGGCAACGCAACCCTCGTCCTTTCGGACACAACGGCGCTCCTCGTGGACGCGGGTGTTTCCTTTACGAGAATAAAGACGGAACTTTCCCGTTTCGGGCTCACTCCGTCCTCGCTCGACGGCGTCGTTATAACTCACGAGCATACCGACCACATCGCCGCGCTCCCGCTCCTCGGGAAATACGCGCCCGTGTATGCGCACCCTCGCACCGCCCGCGAAATCGCAATACGTCAGGGCGGCATAGCGGGGTATCGCGAACAGGAGTTTTACGAAGGCGGATTCACGGTCGGAGACATAGAGGTCATACCTTTCAGGATACCTCACGACGCCGCTTATCCCCTGGGCTATTCTTTCCGTCTCGCGTCCGGACAGCAGGTGAGTGTGGCGACGGATATGGGCAGGCCCACGGTCGGCGTCTTCAACAACATAAAGGAAAGCGAAATCGTCCTGCTCGAAGCCAACCACGACGTCGATATGCTGAAAAACGGTTCCTACCCCGAACGCCTCAAAAGGCGTATTCTCGGCGACAACGGACACCTCAGCAACGATATGACGGCTGTGTTTGCCGAGAGGCTCGTGGGGTCCGCGGTGCGCACTCTTATGCTCGGCCACCTCAGCCAGAACAACAATCTCCCCGAACTTGCCCTGGGAACCGTGGCGGGCAAACTTCAGTGTCGGGGGTGCGACAACATCGCCGTTTGTGTGGCGGCTCAGGACTGCGCCAGCGATGTCTACGAGGTAAGATGAGAAAAAATCTTTTTGCAGGCGAAGGCGGCAGCATTTATCTTTTTGCGCTGTGCGGCGCGTCCATACTTTCCACGGCAATGTATTACATTCTCGCGGGGCGTACGGGTTCTTTCGGCGGAATGAGCGTGACCAACTGGGTTGCGTACGCGTTGACTCAGGTCGCTTTTGTTGCCGTGGTGTTGCTTTATTCCCGTTTCCGCAGGGTGGATCTGCTCGCGGTCGCCAAACTGCGTCCCACCAAAAGCGTGGGGCAGTATCTGTTGCTTGTGCCGATAGCGGTGGTCTGCATAGCGGCGTTTTTCCCTCTCTATATGCTGTTCGCCGCGTTTCTGGGCGTTATGGGTTATCCGATGGGCAATGCCGTGGCAATGCCGTCTTTTTCCAATCCCGGAGTGTTTGTGCTGGCAGTGGTGATTATGGCAATGTTGCCCGCAATAGGCGAAGAATTGCTTATGCGCGGCACGGTCGTGCCCGCTATGACCAGCAGGGGAATATGGTTCGGAGTGTTCATATCGGCGTTGCTGTTCGCCCTTATGCACAACAACCCGATGCAGACCGTCTACCAATTCTGTTTCGGCGCGGTGCTGGCAATAGTGTTTATGTTGTCGCGCTCTGTCGTAACGTGTATGGTGCTTCATTTTCTCAGCAACTTTTTTACGCTGACGCTGACGGCGTACCTGCCGCAGGTGGACGAGATAATTCTGAATCTCGGCGCCTACAACTGGCTGACGGGTACCGTGAGTTTCGTTGCGGGCACCCTGCTTCTCGCGCTTTTGCTGTATTTTTATTACCGTGCGGGCAAACCGCGCAGGAACGATGACGGATATACCGTTTCCGACGCCGGAGTGGTGTTCGAGGAATATTCCCTTTACGCCTACGCGGACGAGCCGACGCCCAAAAAGAAAAAACCGAACGTTGTGGTCGACGCTTTCCGCTTTCTGGGTTCGTTGTTCACGAAACGCGGTTGGAGAGCGGTGGAGCGTGAACTCATCATCACCTGCGACATTCCTTACGTGGGCAAAACGCAACCTATGCTGGGCGTGTGGCTGGCGATAGGATTTTCCGCGGTGTACTGGGTGCTCGCGCTGCTGCAGGGGCTGTTATGAAAGCGCGTTACGCAGGCGGAATATCTTACTTTCTCGTGGTAATCTGTCTGCTGTTGCTGCGCATATCCTTGCAGACTCCGCTTGCCGCGGACATTGCCGACGTCGACCTTTATTTCACCCTGATATGTCAGATTCTGTGCTTCGGCGTCGCGCCGATGTGCTTCTGGGCGTTGCTTTCGAGAGAGCAACGCTTTGCTTCAATCGGCACTTTATTCGCCGATTTTAACATTAAAAAATGCTCTTTGCGCAACTGGTTGCTCACTTTTGCAATCGCCGTTCCCGCCGTTGTAATAACTTACTCCGTGTCCACCGTGTGGTCGCAGGGGCTTTATATAATCGGCTATAATTTCCCCGAAAGCGAGGGCGTAACGCTGACGGTGCCGGCCCTGCTCGCCGACATTGCGCTGACTGCCGTGCTGCCCGCCGTGTTCGAGGAGTTCACCCACCGCGGGTTGGTGTTCGCAGGTTACCGCGACAAAGGCGAAGCCGTGGTTTTCGTGTCGGCGTTGCTGTTTGCGCTTATGCACCAGAACGTGCGGCAGGTAGGGTACACCTTCGTGCTCGGAGTGGTGCTTGCAATGGTCGTTTTCTACAGCGGTTCGATATTTCCCGCCGTGTTCCTGCATTTTTTCAACAACCTTATAAGCGTGTTTATGAGTTATTCCGATATGAATGCCGTCTTCGGATTTATGGAGGACGCGCGGGTGTGGTTGTGGACGGGTTCGCTGGGCAGGGGGATTGCGGCTGCGCTTTTCGTCGCGTCGGTGGCGGTGTGCGTGTTTGCACTGAACGCTATGAGGAAGCAAAAGGTGAAGGACGGTGTGCTCACGCCCAGATTCCCTTCTCCCGCCGCCGCGGACGTTCTGCCGCTTTATAAGGACGTGCCGTTCCTCGTTGTCGCCGCATTGGGCGTGGCGTTGACGGTTTTTTCTCTCGTGTGGGGGTTGTGATGAAGGTCGGTATAGTTGCGGTGGGCAGGCTGAAGGAAAAATATTTTGCGGACGCGGTGGCGGAATACGCCAAACGTCTCGGTGCGTACTGCGAATTCAGGGTAACGGAAGTCGCTCCCGCTCCGCCCGCAAAGTCTCCGTCCGAACAGTCCGAGGAGGAAGGCAGGGCGCTCATCGGCAAGGCGCGCGGATACGTAATTGCGCTCGACGGAGGCGGCAGAGAGGTGTCCAGCAAGGGGCTTGCCGACATAATCGCAGCCGAATGCGGGCGCGGTCAGTCCGAATTTTCTTTCCTGATAGGCGGCAGTCACGGTTTGTCGCGGGAAGTGCTTGAGAGAGCCGACGTCGTGTTGTCTTTCGGCAAGCCGACGTATCCTCATCAACTTTTCAGGGTTATGCTGGCGGAGCAGATTTACCGCGCTTTCACCATAAACGCGGGCACTCCGTATCACAAGTAGGAGCATTATGGCACGGGACAACGATTTTGTGTTTATGAGACGCGCGCTCGAAATCGCCGCGGAATGTGCAAAGGCGGACGAGGTCCCCGTCGGTTGCGTGGTGGTAAGGAACGGCGAAATAATAGCGGAGGGCGGCAACCGCAAGGAGCGGGAAAACAACGCCCTGCGCCACGCCGAAACCGTCGCGCTTGCCGCGGCGGCGGAAAAAACGGGCAACTGGTGGCTGGAGGACTGCGACGTGTACGTCACGCTCGAGCCCTGTCCGATGTGCGCGGGAGCAATGATACTTTCCCGCGTTCGCAAAGTGTATTTCGGCACCTACGACGAAAAGAGCGGCGCGGCGGGCAGCAGGATAAATCTTTTCGAAAAAGGGCTGTTCAACCACGACGTGGAGGTCGAGGGCGGAGTGTTGCGCGAGGAGTGCGGCGCGTGTCTGACGGAGTTCTTTGCGGAAAAACGACGCGCGGCCAAAGAAAAGAAAAACCGCGACTGACAAAGCGGCGTACCTTAC
>USGA01000064.1 GCA_900554085.1 uncultured Clostridia bacterium
GAATCTCGACCAGTCCCGTATTGGTGATTTTGCCGCCGAGAGCGAAAACTTTGGTGCCCTTGGACTTTTCGGTGCCCATAGAGGCGAACCAGTCCGCACCCTTCAGGATAATCTGGCAGACGTTGGCGTAGGTCTCGACGTTATTGAGAATGGTGGGCTTGCCGAAAAGACCTTTGACGGCGGGGAACGGAGGACGGGGACGCGGCTCGCCGCGATGACCTTCGATGGAGGTCATAAGAGCCGTTTCCTCACCGCACACGAACGCGCCCGCACCGAGACGGATGTCGAGGTCGAAATCGAATCCCGTGCCGAGAATATTCTTGCCGAGCAGACCGTATTCCTTGGCTTGTTTGAGCGCTATACGCAGACGCTGAACGGCTATGGGATACTCCGCCCTTATGTAGACGTAACCCTGATGTGCGCCGATGGCGTAACCGGCAATCGCCATTGCTTCGAGCACGGCGTGGGGATCACCTTCGAGAATACTTCTGTCCATAAACGCGCCGGGGTCGCCTTCGTCGGCGTTGCAGCACACGTATTTGACGTCCCCGGGACTGTTGGCGGCAAACTGCCACTTGAGACCCGTCGGGAATCCGCCGCCGCCTCTCCCGCGCAGACCCGAACTCTTGATTATGTCGATGACTTCCTGCGGTTTGAGTTCGGTAAGGCACTTGATGAGAGCCTGATAACCGTCGTAGGCGATGTATTCGTCGATTTCCTCGGGGTTGATTACGCCGCAGTTGCGGAGCGCGACACGCGTCTGTTTCTTGTAGAAATTGGTGTCGGAAAGCGCTTTGACGGCGTGATGGTCGGACTTTTCCTTGTAGAGAAGACGCTGAACGAGCCTGCCCTTGACAATGTGTTCGTCGATGATTTCGGCGACGTCCTCCACCTTGATGCCGCTGTAAAAAGCGCCCTCGGGGTAAACGATGACGATGGGACCCGCCGCGCACAGACCGAAACAGCCCGTACCGACGACGGCAACCTCGTTCTCGAGCCCTCTCTCTTTGATGAGGAACTCGAATTCCTTTCTGATTGCGGCGCTGTTGTTGGAGTGGCACCCCGTGCCGCCGCAAACCAAAATGTGACTTCTAACCATATTCTCTCCTCGGCTGTTCAGCCTTTCGTAATCATATAATCGGTGCAGACGTTGCCGTTGACGATGTGCGAAGCGATGATGTTCCTCGCCTTATCGGGGTCGATGTGAACATAGGTCACCTTCTCCTGCCCCGGCACGAAAACTTCGACGATAGGCTCCAGCGCGCACATTCCGAGGCACCCGCTTCTCGTGACTTTGACGTTCTTGAGATTGCGCTGTGCGACTTCGTCCACAAGCGTGTTGAACACGGGACGCGCGCCCGCGGAAATGCCGCAGGTCGCCATACCGACGACGATACGGGTCTCCTGCTCTGCGTCCTTGTTGTCGCGGAGCACTATCTGCGCCTGCATTTTGTCGCGGATAGCCTTGATGTCGGCTATGCTCTTCATAACAAATTTCCTCCGATAGCGTTTATGTTTTCTCTTATCATATCACGGACGAAAACAGCAATCTGCGGTTCCGTCACGGAAATGCCGTCAAGTTCCCGCTTGAGTTCGCGGGTGTCGAACACGTATTCCCCTTTGTCCGTCGCAACGGTGAGTACGAAATCGCGTTCGTCGTCGAGGAGCGTACTCATAGTCTCGCCGAGGTCACCGAGAGGCGCACGGTCTATGTGGTCGGCGACAAAAGTCGCCGTAACGGTTGTGCCCGCGCCTTTTTCCGTGACGAGCGACAGCCCGCCGCCTGCCATTTCGGCAGCCATTTTGAAAAGAGGCAATCCCATTCCGACCTTGCGCGTCGTCCTCGTCGTAGTGAAAGGGTCCAGCACACGGGCGGCAAACTCCGCGTCCATACCGCAACCGTTGTCGCCGATTTCCACTTTCAGCAGATTGTCGTGACATTCCACGGTGACGGTGATGAGGGTTGCCCCGGCTTTCACGGAGTTTTCCACTATGTCGAGTATGTTCAGCGCAATTTCTCTCATCATTCCTTTCCCGCCACAATCCTGCGTATCAGCGCGGCAACGGAATACTCCCCGAGTTCTATTTCGCCTGCGTTCCCGCAGTCGGACACGGCGTCGAGAGTGTGCGCGTCGCTGTCGATTATGACCAGTTTCCGTTCCGACCAGTAATCTCTCTCCTCGGCCGACGAGCGTGTGGAAAGTTCCACGGTGCGGAACTTTTCGGGTATGTCTCCGAGAATCCGCAACATACTGTTGGCGTCGCGGTCGATGTGAGCGGGCACCGCAACTCCGCCGTGTTTTGCCGCAAGGTCGAACACTTCGTCGGAAGATACGGCGGCGCTGTCGAGCAACATTCTGTCCTCTCTCCCGATTACGTTATCGTCCTCGTCCAGAAGCAGTTGGTCGCCGAACAGGTCGGGACGGTTGCTCCTGTCCGAAACGGGAATCTCGGCGAAGAACGCTTCGAGAGACCTCAGGTCGGAGAAAAGGCACAGAAGATGTATATCCTCGTTTGTCTGCACCTCGACGGCAGGCACCGCAAGCACCCCGTACTCTTCGCCTGCACGCAACGCAAGCGGCACGTGCCCCGTGGCGTTGTGGTCGGCAACCGCCACGAAATGCAATCCTCCGAGCGCAGCCTGTCCCACTACGGTGACGGGCGACATATCGTTCTCGGCGCAAGGCGACAACGCGGAATGTATGTGCAAATCGTAACGGTATTTCATCGTTGCGCTCCGTCCGTCACGACAAACTACAGTTTGCCGGCGGTAGCCAGAGCCGCTTCGTATACGGTCTTGTCGGTGAGAATGAGATTTACCTCCTGTTGCCTGACCTTTTCGGCAAGCGCATTGTCGGGGGTAACCCCTTCGCACAACACGACGACGGCGCAATCGGCGAGAGTGGCGACGGCACAGACGTTGACGTTGCTCATAACGGTGAACCACGCGCAACCTTCGGGCGCTTTTCCCATAACGAAACTGAGAAAATCACCGCAATAGCCCGAGGTGAGTTCCCTTTCTCCGTCGGCAAGGTTGGCGATTCTGGCGCCGAGCAGGTCGGCAAGTCCCGTCACGGTCATTTCCCGCCCTCCCCGTTCTCCCCGAGTCGGGGGCATTTTGTGTCGCGCGGAATGACTCCGCCCACGAGGTCCTCCGCAAACGCGCTGCAACTGGGCGCGCCGCACAGCCCGCAGTCCACTTTGGGCAGGGTCTCGAAAATGGAGTCCATTTCTATCATCTTCGCCATTGCGGCAAGACGGTTGTCGTCGAGTTTGAACACGTCCTTGAGTGTGGGGTCGTGTTCCCAAAGGAAATAATCGGCGGTCTTGCCGATGTCGTCCATACGGTTGGGCGCGTTTTTCAACTTGCGCGTGAGATAATGCAGGCGCGAACGTGCGACAAAGGGATTCTCGACGTTCATCACGCCGCCCACGCAACCGCTGACGCAAGCGTTGAGTTCTATGAACTTTATATCCTGCATACCGCCGTCCTCGAGCGCCTCGAGAATCGCGACGCACTGCTCTATTCCGTCGGCGGCGATTGTCTTGAGTTCTTCGGTGGCGTTGGCTTCGCCCCTGCTTATGCCCCACGAAATACCCGTGGAACTCATACGCGACATTTTCCTGACGTCCGTAAGCGCCGCCATTGCGGGAACGAGACGCATATATGCGTCGGATACGGATAGCACGCGGTCGACGTACGGCTTTTCGACGCCGAGCCCCATTTTGAGAGCGAAAACCTTGGCGGGACAGGGGGAAATGAAGTAAACCCCGATGTCTTCGGCGGGAATGCCTCTCGCAATCGCCGCTTCGCGTGCGAGTTTCGCCGCGGCGTCCACGGGCGCAAGGGTGTTCAGCAAGTGTCCCGCGAGGTTGTGGTATCTCATCATTATGAGTTCCACGACGGCGGGACAAGCCGTGGAAATAATCGGGCTTTCGATGCCGCCGTACTGCATCAGCGTCTTGGTGGCGTCCGTTACGTACTCCGCCGCCTGCCCGACTTCGTACACTTCGTCGAAACCTATGGCCAGCAACCCGTTGAGCACTATGTCGATGTCTTCGAGGTTGTTGAACTGACCGTAAAGCGAAGGCGGAGGAAGCACGATTTTATAGCGGAAATCATTGAGCGAATCCCAACTGTCGTGCGCGGGAAGTTTGGCGTGGTGCTTGCACAGGCGCACGCATTCGCCGCAGCCTATGCAGCGTTCGTACGCCACGCTGGCCTTGCCGCCGCGGACGCGTATCGCCTCGGTGGGACAACGCTTCATACAGGTCACGCACCCGACGCATTTTTCGGGGTCCAGCATAACCGTGTGCAGCGCTTTCTCATCGAGCACGCATTTAATCTTTCTTTCCGCCATATTCCTCTCAGCCGAACCTTATCGTCATTCTGACGGTGGTTCCCACGCCGACTTCGCTCTCAATGGAGAACTCGTCGGTGTATTTTTTCATATTCGGGAGACCCATACCCGCGCCGAACCCGAGAGCACGAATATCCTCGGGAGCGGTAGACCAGCCCGGGGTCATCGCGAGTTCGACGTTCTCGATGCCCTTGCCCTTATCGGCGAGCACAATCTCCACACGGTCGAGATATATATCCACGGTAGCGACCCCGCCGCCCGCGTGAATGACCATATTTATCTCGCCCTCGTACATAGCAATCGCCACTCTCCTGATGTCGGAGGAGGAGACGCCAATCTTTTTCAAGGTGCTTTTCACCTCTTCGGACGCCGAGCCCGCCGAGGCGAAATTGTTGCCGCTGACGACGTATTCCTGATGTATGCGCGTCTCGCTCATCGGCAACCCCGAAGCCCTGCGGAATACAGTCTGCCCACCGTTTCGTAGGTGTCGAGTTCCGTGGAAACGAAAACTATGTTGTAGTTTTCCGCGAGCGCAATCATATCGGCAGTGGGTTTCTTGCCGCACACGAAAATTATGCAGCCTATGTCCACCATAACCGCCGTCCTCACCACCTGCGGATTGACCAACCCGGTGACGAGTACGTTCTGGTCGCGCACATAGGCGAGCACGTCGCTCATCATATCGAAAGCGCAAGCCGAAGTCACTTCGTCTTCCGCCCTGCCAGTGGAACAGAGGATTTTTCCGTCTATTTCGGAGGCAATGCGACTGATTTTCATTTTACCCTTCCTTTGCCGAAGCGATTAATTGCGGTATTTTGCCAGAATGCCCGGGACGTCGGCGGGCGTAAGTTTGCCGTAGACGTCGTCGCCCACCGTAATGACTGGAGCAAGGCCGCAGCATCCTATGCAACGGGTGGAATTGAGTGAAAATTTTCCGTCGGGAGTGGTGGCGCCGTCGGTCAGACCGAGTTCGCCGGCAATCTTATAGAAAACGTCGCCGGAGCCCTTGACGTAGCACGCCGTGCCCAT
>USGA01000065.1 GCA_900554085.1 uncultured Clostridia bacterium
ACGGGATTGCACCCCACAACGACCTTGCCCCCCGCGAAATGCACGGTGTCGGCGACTGCCGTCACGTCTTCGAGCAGACCGTAATAGTTCGGCGATTCGAGGTAAACGGCGTCGGCCTCTCCCTCGTACGGCACGGCTCTGCCGCCCGAAGTCGGAATAACGTCGACCTGTGCGCCGCGGGCACGGGCATAGGTCGCCACGGTCTCCAGCGTGTCGGGATTGACGTTGTCGTAGACGGCGATTCTTCCCGTTTTGCCCAGACACATAAGGCAGGCTTCCGCCGCCGCCGTCGCGCCCGAATAATGGGAAGCGTTGGACACGTCCATACCCGTAAGCGAGCACATCATAGTCTGATACTCGAACATCGCCTGAAGTATTCCCTGCGAAATTTCGGGCTGATAAGGCGTGTACGCCGTGAGAAACTCCTCGCGGGATACGATTGCGCTTACCGCCGCCGGTATGTAATGACGGTAACTGCCCGCCCCCAGAAAAACGCTTTTGTACACTTTGTTGCGCGCGGCAAAAGAGGAAACGAGTTCTTCGGTCTCTTTCTGCGTTCTGCCTTGCGACAGATGCACTTTGAGACGCCCGAGTTCGCGCGGAACGTCGGCGAAAAGTTCACTTACGGAACTCACGCCGAGCGCGGACAACATTTCCTCCCTTTCCTTGTCGGTAAGAGAAACGTAGTCGGACATAATCACCCCAGAAATTCTTTGTATTCCTCTTCGCTCATCAATCCCGTTGCCGCTGCAGAGGGGGCGACGGCAAAAATCCAGGCGTCGGAGTCCTCGGAGAGCAATTCGGGTGCGTCCTCGAGTGCGGTATTGACTTCGCTGACGGTGCCGTCGACGGGAGAATTGACCTCGGCAACGGCTTTGACGGATTCTATTTCGCAGGCTGCCGCGCCCGCCGCAACCGTCGCGCCGACTTCGGGCAACTGCACGAACACGATTTCGCCCAGTTCCTGCGCCGCGTGCCTGCTTATTCCGACATAAGCGACGCCGTCTTTGATTTCCAGCCACTCGTGAGTTTTGGTGTACTTCTTCATACAATCTCCTTATAGTTTCGCGCCTTTCGGCGATTGATTATCTGTTCCTGTCGGGACGGGTATAGAACGGCAAAGTCACCGCGACGAGCGGCACTCTGCGCCCTCTCACGTCCGCCTCGAGTTCGCGGTCCGCGAAATCGCGTTTGACCCTCAGCATCGCGATACCGCACCCCAGAGTGGGCGAATGTGTCCCCGACGTCGAAACGCCAACGAGTTCGTTGCCGCAATATATGTCGCAGTGCTCCCTGACAATGCCGCGTTCCTTGACGCGAGCGCCTATCCGACAATACTCGGGCGTATGGGCAAGTATAGCCGACTTGCCGACGAAATCTTCCTTGTTCTTTTTGACGGCGAACCCCAGCCCCACCTCGTTCACGGGTATGTCCTCGGAAAGTTCGTGACCGTAAAGCGGCATACCCGCCTCCAGCCTCAACGTATCGCGGGCACCCAGTCCGCAAGGCAACATCTCGACGCCCGCTTCCTGCGCCGCCCTCTCGAGAACGTCGTAAACCTTTTCCGCGAGAGCGTTCAGGCAATACACCTCGAATCCGTCTTCGCCCGTGTATCCCGTGCGCGCCACGGTCACGGTCATTCCGCCGAGAACGACGTCGTGGCGGAAGGAATAATATTTTGCGGGAATGTCCTCCCGTTTCATCACTCTCGCGAGGATTTCCTCAGACTCGGGGCCCTGCAATGCCAGTTGGGCTATGTCGTCGGACAGGTCGAAGAAAGCCACGTCGCCCGCAGGCAGGTGCGCACGCACCCATTCGGCGTCCTTTTCGCGGTTGGCGGCATTGACCACAACCCAGAATTTTTCCGCGTTCTCGCGGCCGACTATGACGTCGTCCACCGCGCCGCCGCGTTCGTTCGGCAACAGCGAATAACGTCCCTGCCCGTCATACATACCGCTTATGTCGTTGGTAAGCAAAAAATTGAGCGCCCGCTCGGCGTCCTTTCCCTTGAAAAGGAATTCGCCCATATGCGACACGTCGAACAGCCCCGCCGAATTTCTCACCGCGCGGTGCTCCTCTATTATTCCCGAGTACTGCACGGGGAGGCTGTATCCCGCGAATTCCACCATTCTGCCGCCAAGCGCGAGGTGCTTGTCGTAAAGAGCCGTTTTCTTTGCCATAATTTCCTCCCGTGCCGCTGTGGCTCGAGCGCGACGCACGCGCCCGCTTATTTCTTGTGAGTGGCGAGCCCGAAGATGTCTTCACACGCTTCCGCCGCACTTTCGTATACGGTGGGGTGCGCGTGTACCGTAGCCGCAATCTGCTTCGCAGTCAGCCCGCATTTTATCGCAAGCGCGAGTTCGCTCACGGTTTCCGTGACGCCCCGCCCCATAAGTTCTGCCGCAACGATTACATCGTTCTCGTCGCACAACACGCGGATAAACCCCGCGTTTGAGCCGTTAATAACGCTTTTCCCGTTGGCGCCCAGCATAAACTTGCCCGACTTGACTCCGCGCGTCAAATCTCCGACCACGGCGATTTCCGGGTCGGTGTACACCAGCGACGGCACTACGGACAGGTCTGCGTATTCCTCTGTCCCGCACATATTCTCGACAGCATTCACCGCGCACGCGGCGGCGTAATGGGCAAGTTGTATTCCCTCCCGCGCGTCGCCCGCGGCATAAATCCCGTCGGCAGAAGTTCGCATAAACGCGTCCGTGACGATTTTCCCGCCGACGGCAAGTCCGACGGTCTCCAATCCCGCGTTTTCGGTATTGGCACGTCTGCCCGCCGCCACGACCACCGCTCCGCCCGCTCTCTTTTCGGCACCGTTTTTTGCCGTATAAGCCACTCCGTCGCGGAAAATCTCCGTCACTTTCGCCGAGCAATCGAACGTAACGCCCCGCTTGCCGAGCGCGGAAGCCAGCCTTACGGCTATATCCTTGGAAAACATCGGCAAAATACGTTCCGCCGCCTCGACGACGGTAACTTTTCTGCCCGTGTCCGCATAGTAGCAGGCAAGTTCGCATCCTACCACTCCGCCGCCTATTATCACCACTTCGTCGGCACCGAGCGGCGCGGCAAGCACTCCGTCCGAATTCAGCGCACATTCTCCGCCTTTTACGGGCAACGCCGCCGGACGCGACCCCGTTGCAATCAGAATGTTCGCCGCTTCCACGGTCTCCCCGTCAACGGCAACCTTTCTTTCTCCCGCTATTCGCGCACGGGCTTTCACCGTGGTAACGGCGCACCCCTTGAGCAACGTTTCGATTCCGCCTCTCAGCGAAGAAACGATTGCGTCTTTTCGCGCATACACGGAGGGCTCGTCGAAAACGACGTTATCGGCTCGAATCCCCAGCGATTCCCACTCGGAACGGGAGGCAAACAGTTCGGAAGAACGCAACAGACATTTGGTGGGAATGCACCCGCGGTTGAGACAGGTTCCGCCAATCTCTCCGCTTTCGGCGAGAAGCACGCTCATTCCCCTCTTGGCGGCACGCACGGCCGCCGTGTATCCCGCAGGACCGCCGCCGATTACCGCAAGGTCAAACCGCATTTTTTTCCTCCGTTATTCTGGCGCGCAACCTGTCGGCTTCGAGGCGAACGGTATCGCAGTCCACACCTTCCTCGGCGGTCTCCCTCTCGGGAATATACGCCGTCGGTTCCGTTATCAGTTTCTCGACCGTCAGAACGCTCTCAGGCGCAAGGCTGTCCGTGTCTATGCGCACTTCCTTCAGCGCGTCGCCCTCGAAAGAGGCGTTGACAACCGCATTCCTGCCCAGAACGGTGTCGGCAAACCGCACGGAAAATTCCGTCTTTTTGCCGTAGCGCCAGTCGTCCACGGCAAAAAACGCCACATAATTTATAACCGCGTCCGCACCGAGTGCAGTCGGCGGCAGGAATATCACGTCCGCGTCCTTGTATTTCTCGACAAAACTCTCTTTCAACGCAACGGTCAGGCTGTCGCGAGTGATTTCGGGATTGAGGGAGGAAAGAGCCACCACTGCGGATTGCACGCTTTTCACACTCTTCCCGGCGAACTTGTCCGACGGCGGCGTGAGATAACGCGCCACTTCCTCGGGCGACGATTTGATTATGAGGGTGCCGTGGTGCAGTTTCTTGCCGTTGACGTATCGGTAGGCGTTGCCGCTGAACTTGGCGCCGTCCACCGTAAGGTCGTTTCTGCCCGAGCGTTCCGCTTTTACACCGAACTTGGCAAGAGCGGCCGTAACCACGTCGAAATCGTCGTCCTTGGAAAAAAGTTGCTCGTCCGCAACGAAAGTGAAATTGAGGTCGCAGACATTATGAAAAACGGCGCCGCCGCCCGATAATCTGCGAGCAAGCGTGCCGCCGTTACTCTCCAGCAAATCCACTCTGCACTCTGCGTAGGCGTCCTGATTGCGCCCGATAACGACCGTGTCGGGGTTCGCCCACAGCATAAGCGCGACCGAACCTTTGCCGACATAATCGGTGAGAGCGGCTTCCACCGCCTGGTTGACGAACACGTTGTCCGCCCTGCTGTCGACTATGTAAATTTTCTCCGCTGTCATATTGGCATTATACAACTTAATCTCCGCTCAATCAAGAAGAAAACGCGCACGAATACGCGCGCGCTCACGACAGCATAGAAGACACGGCTAGGCGCTCCGCCGCAAGAAATCCGCGTTTCACGGAATTTTTCCGTCGCCGTCCGAGCACTCGGATATGCTTTGAAGGAAAAAGCGCAGCGACGCGTCGTTCGCGTTTTTGCCCTCTTCCCATTCGGGTCGCATAATGTTGTAGACGTGCCCCAGGCGCTTGCCCTCTTCTCCTTCGTAGAAATGATAGAGAAAAACGGGCGCCCTCTTTTCGAAAAACGATTTCAGCCGCAACGTGTGTTGCAGGTAAACGTCGCGGTCGCAACCTATGAGCATTACAGGCGGAAAGTTCACTCCGCTCTCCACCTCGGAAAGCGCCGATTTCTTGTACAGCGGCGATTTTGCCGATTTTTTTCCGAACATCATACGCTCCATAATTCGTTGCGCTCCCCAAGCCGCTTTTACGGGTTTTCCCCCACGGTTCAGAAGCAATTCGTGCACCTCGCAAACCCCGTGGCTGAGTACGATGCATTTCACTCCGAGTTGCAGTTTGTCCACGCCGTACAACTTACCGAGCGCAGGGGTCTGCCCCACGCAATAAGACAGCACGGAAAGGTGTGCCCCCGCAGAATCGCCCGTGAGCATTACGTTGTCGCAGTCTGCGCCCCACTCTTCGGCGTGCGCCCGCACGAACTCGGCCGCCGCAAACACGTCCCGCACCTGCCCTCCGAGGTCGGTGTCGGGCAAAAGGCGGTAACTTATCCCAACGACAG
>USGA01000066.1 GCA_900554085.1 uncultured Clostridia bacterium
TTCCTCGTCAAAGTGGCGGCGGTAGTCACCGGGCTGGGTATGACGGGCGGCTTCATCGCGCTTATGGTCGTGCTCACCCGCTACTTCAACGAGAACATCGTCAACGACGGTTACTATTACGAATACTTCAAACAAAACGGTCTTATCGTCGGCGTGGTCGTGATGTTGCTGATTCTGGTCGCAATCTACGCAGTCGGCAAGAAACGCTATGTGAACGATACCAAATCGGTGGTTTACGGCGCGATTGCGATAGCAATGTCTTTCGCGCTTTCTTATGTCCGCCTGTTCAAACTGCCTCAGGGCGGTTCGGTGACTTTCGCGAGCCTGCTGCCCATTATGCTGTATTGCGCTATGTTCGGCACACGTCGCGGTCTTTTGGTTTGCGTCATTTACGGGTTCCTTCAGGCTCTGCAGGACACCTACATCATTCACCCCCTGCAGTTCCTGCTCGACTATCCGCTCGCCTTCGGTTCGATTGCCGCGACGGGCATCTTCTTCGAGCGTACTCCTCTCAGGAAAAACAAACTCGCGGCGTTCATCGTCGGCGCAATCCTTGCCGTCGTGCTCCGTTATGCATCGCACGTGCTGTCCGGCACCTTTGCCTTCGGAAAATACGCTGTTGAGGAAGGATATGTCGACAAATTCCTGCTTTACGCCCTTGCGTACAACTCCTTTACTCTGGTTGACCTTGCAATCGACCTCGCGGCAGGAATACTGCTGCTGTTGTCTCCCGCGTTCAGAAGGCAGATGGACATAACTATGCAGACCCGCGTCGTCGAGGAAAACGGCGAAATATTCGTGTATGACGGCGAGGCCGAAATTCCCGCGGCGTCCGCGAACTCTTCCGACGACGAAGCCGAGGAGGAAAGCGACGTTGCCGTCGAAGAAAAATAGTACCCTGAATCGCCTTTCGGCGTAATTTTTCCTGACCCCTCCGTGAAGACGGAGGGGTTTTTCGTTAAAACAAAAGAAAAAGGAAGCCGACGCTCCCTTTTTGTTACGCCGTCGGAAAGCGGCGTTCAACACGTTTGCTTCGGTACTGTCAGGCGGAAGGACGGTTGATTATCAGAAAAGCCGTGCCCGCTTTGACGTTGAAAGATATTTCGTCTCTCACGGTGACGTTGGAAATCCCGCGAGTGTCCTTCGGTGTAAGCGTGAGATTGTCGAGAGGGTACTCGGTGCCTTCGGCGTCCGTTATGAGCGCGCTGCCTCCGTGCGGCACGAGGGAGAACGTCACTCCCTTGCCCGGCGCAATGCGGAATGTCGGCGTTGTGTCGGCGGAAAGCCCGATTATTTCGCAATCTTTTTCCACTGCCTTTGCACTCATACCGAGGTCGAGCGCAAGGTGCATTACGGCGAGGTTGCCGAGAGTGTGGTCGTATCTTCCGCCCGTAACTCCGTAAAAAACGAGTTCCGTCGCCCCGAGGTCGCGCGCGAAATACACGGCGGATTCGCCGTCGGTGAAATCCTTGTGCGAGTCGTGACGGAGCACAGGAATGTCATCGGGAAACGCCGAGGCGGAATCGCCGTCGCCCACGAAATAATCGGGGCGCACGGGCATACTGTCGAACGCTCCGTCGCAACATATCGTCTTGTCGGCTTCTTCGGGCTTTGCAAAGCCCGTTCCGCAGTTGAGATAGACGGCGATTTTCATTTCTCTTCTCCGTCTGGGGTGTCGGCGCAATCTTCGCCGTCTCCGAATATCATTTCTCCGCACGGGCAGTCCGAGACCGCGGCGACAGCGGCGCGCTCCGCGGCGTAGGCTGCGGCTGTCTGCAGAAGCATATCGTTAATTACCGGTTTGCGTCCCGAAGCCAGACAGAAAACCGTGTCTCCGTCGTAGTCGGTGTGCACGGGACGTATGGCGCGAGCCAGCCCGTCGTGCGCACAGGAAGCGAGTTTGTTCGCCTGCGCCTTGTCGATTTTGGCGTCGGTTATTATGCAGCCGATAGTGGTGTTTGCGCCCGCGAACAGTTTGAGAAGTCCGCCCGAGACGATGTGTTTTTCGGTGTCGATGAACGAGCCGTCGTTGGCTTTTGCGCCCGCCACGATTTTGCCTGTTTCCGGGTCGAACACGTCGCCGAGAGCGTTCACGACCATTATTGCCGTTACGCACACACCTGCGGTTTTCACAGTAAACGCACCCACGCCCGACTCGCAGGCGTATTTCATTCCGCGTATCTTACCGACCGTTGCGCCTTTCCCCGCGCCGTACTGTCCGAGGCGCGGCGTGTTCGAGGCGTTTTCGCACGCTGTGTAACCGGTCTCGGCGGTGGGGTAGTGGTAATCCTTGTCGTTGAGGTCGAAAATAACCGCTGCCGGAACTATGGGGACGGTTTTCCCCGCGGTACGGTAGCCTATGCCGTGGTCTTTCAGATATTCCATAACGCCGCTTGCCGCTCCGAGACCGTACGCGCTGCCTCCCGCAAGCATAACGGCGTTCACTCTGTCCATCATTTTTTCGGGGTGGAGAAGGTCGGTTTCCCTGGTGCCGGGAGCGCCTCCGCGACAGTCCACGCCGCCAACGGCGCCTTTTTCGCACAGCACGACGGTTACACCCGTGTATTCGTCCTGCGCTTCACCCACTTTGAACCCTTTCGGGACGGTAATTTTCATACGCACTCCTCGTTCCGCCCGCGTTTTTTCACGGCGTCGCGGACGCGCGCCGCAACGAACCCGCAGGGCAATTAACGGCGCGATTGCCGAAGTTCATTATATCATTTTGACCGCGCGAGCGCAATCGTAACGATACGTTTCGACGTGCGCCTCCGCCCTCGTTCGCGGGAGAAGAGCGTCTCGTTCGTTCGGGCGCGCGACATATATTTTGCGGAAAGTCGATTTTTCTTTATCACTCGACGTTAATGTGGTATAATCATAATGTTGTGCCGCAAGGCACCTACGATAAACATCGCGGAGTGCACAATGGAAGATTTCGGACAGAAAATCGTTGATTTTTTCAAAAACGCGGGCTGGGGAATACTCTTCGGAGCAATCATACTCGTTGTCGGGCTGGTTATATGCTGGGTCGTCAAAAAGATACTCAAGGCGGTTCTGCTCAAGCGTGCCAAGCGCGACGAGGCTATGGTCAATTTCGTCGCGGCACTCGTGGACGTTATCCTGAAAATAATTGTCCTCATAACCGCGCTTGCGACTATGGGAATCAACACGGCGTCCATCATTGCGGTGATAGGAACCTGCGGCGTCGCCATAGGTCTTGCGCTCAAGGACAGCCTCGGCAACATCGCAAGCGGCATAATGATTATCTTCAACAAGCCTTTCAAAAAAGACGACTACGTCGAGATAGCGGGCGAAGAGGGCAGGATTTCCGCGATTAACCTGTTCAACACCACTTTGCGCACGGACGATAACACCGAAATCATCGTTCCCAATTCCGAGGCGGTCAACAATCCCATAATCAACTACGACGCCTGCGGCGAACGCCGTATTGTCATCGAAATCGCCGTCGAAAAGGGCACCGACATTCAACCCGTGCGCGAGACCGTGCTGGCGGTAGTGGCGGACGAGCCGCTCGTAACCGCCGACAGAGGGGTGAGCGTTTGTATGGATTCCCAGAACAGCAACGGCGTCGTGCTCAAACTGAAATGCTACGCGCCCGTTACGGATTACTGGACGGCGAAGTACAATCTCACCGAAAACGTCTACACCGCGCTCAAGGAAAAGGATATACTCACGCCGAATATGCAGGTCGACGTGCACGAGGGCAAGCGTCCCGCACCCATAGTGCTCCGCGGCAAAGGCAAAGCGGTCAGGCACGTCAAAGAGAACAGCAACGGCGACGAGGACGGGGACGGAGAAGAATGACGGAAGACAGGCTCGACGTCGTCAAGGGCAGCCGCGCCGAAAGGGCGGAGGCGTATTTCACCGAGGGATACAATTGCGCTCAGTCCGTCGTCCTTGCGTTTGCGGACGTTCTCGGCGTCGACGAGGACACCCTGAAGTCGGTCGCCGCGCCGTTCGGCGGCGGTATGGGAAGACTTCGAGAGGTGTGCGGCGCGGTGAGCGGAATGTTTATCGCGGCAGGGCTTGCGAAACGCCCCGACACACTCGACCGCGCAAGCAAAAACGCTCTGTATGCGCTGGAGCGCGAAATGGCCCAATTGTTCAGGGAACGGACGGGGAGTATCGTTTGCCGCGAACTGCTCGTCAGCCGTCCGCACGGCGACGTGCACAATTCTATGAAACCCGAGTGCCGGAAACTGGTGGGAATAGCCGCGCGCATAGCGGAGGAGAAACTCTTCCCCGAAGAGCGTGCCGTCACGGGCATTCCCGAATAACGGAGGAGAGAGATGTCTGACGAAAACCGCATCGCCGCAAGCCGCGCCGAGAAAGCGCGCGAACTTTATCTGGAGGGCTACAACTGCGCACAGGCGGTTGCGCTCGCGTTTGCCGACCTGACAGGCACGGACGTCGAGACCGTAAAACTTGCTTCGGCGCCTTTCGGAGGCGGAATGGGCAGGCTGGGAGAAGTGTGCGGCGCGGTGAGCGGTATGCTTATGACGCTTTCTTTCGTGCGCCGCAGGGACACTCTCGACGCGCGGGAAAAAGCGGCTCTGTACAATGAGGAACGCGTGATTGCGGAGATGTTCCGCACCCGTGCGGGCTCCATACTCTGTCGAGACCTGCTTATGATGCGTGCGGGAAAGAAAGAGGGCGGCGGCCTTGCCTGCCCCGACATTGTGGCGCTCGCCGCCGAGATAATAGAAAACGAAGTAATCGCCGCTTCACACGGCGAAAACAAGCAATAAAGTGCCGATTCGGGCAAAAGCGCAAATTTGCGTGCGCCCGTATCCGTGTCGCAAAAGGAGAACCTGATTATGCTCAGCAGCACACAACGAGCCAGACTGCGCGCTCTTGCCAACGGGTTGCAGCCCTGTTTTCAGATTGGCAAAGGCGGCATAAACGACAATATGATAGCCGACCTTTCCGCCGCTCTCGACGCGCACGAACTCGTCAAGATAACCGTGCTCAGAAACGCTTCCGACGAACCCCGCGCTCTCATACGCGCCCTGTCGTCGGCACTCGGCGCGGAGGAAGTCTCCGTCGTCGGCAGTAAACTCGTGCTTTACAGGAGGAGCACCCGCGACGGCGTCGCGCATATAGAGTTATGAGAGACGACAAGACGAAACTCACTCCCGTGGAAGAACCCAAGGATGAGCCTTCCACCGAGGCGCTGAAGCAGGCGCGGGAGGATATAAAAAGGGCGAGACAGGCGACGGAAAATTACAAACGCCGCTATTTCGACTATTACGACGACGTGAAGATTTCGCACAGAGAGGATTGGTGATGGCGACGCGCTCA
>USGA01000067.1 GCA_900554085.1 uncultured Clostridia bacterium
TCGGCGTAGTGAGAATAACAGTATTTCACGAGCGCGTCGCTGTCGCACTCACCCTTTGCGAAAAACAGAATCATTCCTTGCCCCTGCCCAGCCTGCCGTACGTGTTGTTGACGTCCAGGAAGAAATCGCGGTCAACCGTGAGCATAAGTTCAAATGGCAGACGGAAACGCCAGTTTCCCTCGGCAACGCCGGGAATGTTCACGCGCGTGTCGGAGCCGTAACCCAGCATATCCTGCACGGGCGCAATCGCCAGCACGGCGGACGAGGCGAACACCGTTTTTATTATGGCTTTTGTCGAAGCGCAGGACGGACCGCCGCTGCCCCAACCGGCCCCCGAGAATCCGCAGTACTTGAGCGCAAACGCCCTTGCGTCGGGGTTGATTTCGTAAAGCCAGCCGAGCGTGGTGTTGTTGTCGTGAGTGCCTGTGTACGCCACGTTGCAACTCTCGTAACGGTACGGCAGGTGCACACTCGCCGTGCCGTCGAAACCGAATTGGAACACCCGCATCGTGGGCACGCCCGACCCGTCGATGAATTTTCTGCAGTCGGGGTCGATGAGCCCGAGGTCCTCCGCAATGAAAAGAGCGTCGGGATTGTCCTTGCGGATAAGGTCGATGAGTTCCTGTCCGGGGCCCAGTTCCCACTTGCCGTTCACCGCGCTGTCGTCACCCGCGGGAATGGCAAAGAAATTGTAGAACGCGCGGAAATGGTCGAGACGGAGCGCGTCGTACAGTCTGAGGCAATGGGCAATACGCCGACGCCACCAGGAATAGGAATTCTTTTTCATAGCGGCGAAATCGTAGAGGCAATTGCCCCACACCTGACCCTTTGCCGCAAAAGCGTCCGGCGGCACTCCCGCCGAAGCCGCGGGACGGTTGTTCTTGTCGAGCAAAAAGTCTTTTTTGTGCACCCAGACGTCCACGCTGTCGGTGGCGACGTAGAACGGAAGGTCGCCGATTACGCCCACGCCCCTGTCGTTTATGCGTTTCTTGACCACCAGCCATTGTCTGAAAAAGACGAACTGCTCGAAGCGGTAGAAATCCATTTCTTCCGCGTACCTGGCGCGCGCCTCGGCAAGCGCCCGTTCGTTTCGGTCGGCAAGTCCGTCTTCCCAGTTCCACCACTCGGTGCTCCGCTCGGCGGCAAGTGCCATAAACAGCGCGTAATCTTCCAGCCAGTATTCTTCCTCTGCCGCGAACTTCGCTATTTCTTCGCGAAGCGCAGGAGTAATTCTTCCGTACGCCGTACGGAGGACGCGGGCGGTATTCTCACGCGCAAAGTCGTAGTCCACGAGATAGGGCTCGCCGCGATATTTCGCGTTTTCGGCCTCTTCCGCAGTGAGCAGACCGTCCTCGAACAGTCCCGCAGGATTGACGAAGAGGCTGTTGCCCGCAAAGGACGATATTCCGGAATAGGGCGAATTTCCCGCGCCTATGACCGTGAGCGGCAACACCTGCCACCAGTGGAAACCCATATCCACCGCCATATCGACAAACACGTCGACGTCGCGCGAAAAACAACCTATCCCGTAAACGCTCGGCATCGAGAACAGCGGCATAAGCACGCCCGCCGACCTCGCGAATTTCGGAACTTTGTTCATTTCCCCCTCTCCCTTTTTATTCTTCCACTCTTATGAGCGCGGCGACTTTATCCACGCCCGAGAGTTGTTCTATTTCGCCGAGTGCCTTTCGGATTACGCTTTCGCGGGATTCGTGAGTGATGAATATGACCGCGACTTCCCTGGACGCGGCTTCCTTCTGCACGACGCTGGCGAGCGAAACCCCGTTCCTGCCGAACACTCCCGCTATCTTGCTGAGCGTGCCCTCTTCGTCGGATACGATGAGGCGAATGTAATAACGGGAGGAGAAATCGGAAGCGAAATCGTCCTTGTTCACTTTTTCGTCGAGTTCCCAGGGGAAACGACGGTGAGACGTTCTGCCCGCCGCGAAAACGATGTCGCTGACTATCGCGCTGCCCGTCGGAAGCGCGCCCGCTCCCCTGCCGTAAAGCATTATGTCGTCCACATTGTCACCGTGCACGAACACGGCGTTGAACGAGCCGCTGACCCCGGAAAGGGGGTGTCCCGCAGGCAGAAACGCGGGGTGCACTCTCGCCTCCACCTTGCCGTCGCGGCACTTGGATATGGCGAGGAGTTTGAGCGTATAGCCCAGTTCCTTGCCGTATTTTATGTCCTCGACCGACACCGCCGAAATACCCTCGCGGTATATCATATCGACGGGCACTCTTCGCTTATACGCAAGAGAGGACAGAATGCTGTTTTTGTACACAGCGTCGAAGCCGTCCACGTCCGCCGTGGGATTTGCTTCGGCGTAACCGAGTTCCTGCGCCGCCTTGAGACATTCGGCGTAGTCGACGCCCTCTTCGCTCATACGGGAAAGGATATAGTTGGTGGTGCCGTTGACGATGCCCTTGACGGAGGTCACGGCGTTGCCCTGCATACCGTCGGTGAGAGTGCGGATAATGGGTATACCGCCCGCGCAACTCGCCTCGAAATACAATCCGCCGCCGCCTTTTGCCGCCGCGGCTTCGAGTTCGTGCCAATGTTTGGAGAACATCTCCTTGTTGGCGGTGACAATGCTCTTGCCCGCCTCGAGGGCGCGGATAAGGAAAGAACGAGCGGGTTCGATTCCGCCGAAGAATTCCGCCACAACGGAAATTTCCGGGTCGTTCACCACCCTGTCCATATCCGTGGTCACCACGGAAAGGTCGACGCCGAGTTGTCTGCAACGTTCGACGTTTTTCTCGAGAACGCACCGCACCTCTATGTCGATGCCCTCGTTCTGCATTATATAATCGTGCTTTTCTTTGAGAATGGTGTACGTTCCGCCACCTACTACTCCGAGCCCGAGAAGGGCTACTCCCACTTTCTTCATAAAAACTCCTGTTTATTTTCTGCCGATTTCTCAGCGATTGAGGTCGTAAATGTATTTCAATCCTTTGAGCGCAAGCGCGCGGTCGGTGATGTCGATGACGTCGGGTTCCACTTCGTTGATGAGTTCGGAAAGACCGCCCGTCGCGATGACTTTCGCGTCCCTCATCTCGGGAAGTTGTTTGTAGCGGTCCACCATATACTTCACAAGCCCGGCGTATCCGCAGACAATGCCCGACTGCATACAACTGCGCGTGGACGTGCCGACTATGTTCTCGGGCGCCGCGATTTCGATACGCGGCAGTTTAGCCGCCGTATGGACGAGGCTTTCCGCCGCAGTCTTTATTCCGGGCGCAATGGCGCCGCCGAGATATACACCCTCGGCAGTCACGAGATTGAACGTTGTCGCAGATCCGAAGTCGACTTCGATGACGGGTCCGCCGTAGAATTTGAACGCCGCCGCCGCGCCCACCATTCTGTCCGCGCCCAGTTCGGCGGGATTGTCGTAGGCAATATCGATACCCAATTTCGTGCGGTGGTCCACAACGAGAGGCTTTTTGCCCATATAGTAGGTGCACATATGCTCTATCGTGTAGTTGAGCGACGGGGCGACGGAAGACATAACGCTTCCCTTTATATCCTCGAACCGCGCCCCCGTCTGACGCAGCAGGTCGTAGATGACCATACCGTATTCGTCGGCGGTGTGCGACGCGACCGTGGACACTCTCCACGTGGAAGTGAGTTTGTCGCCTTTGAAAATGCCTATCTTGACATTGGTGTTGCCTATGTCCATTGCGAGGAGCATAAATCCCTCCCGTCGCGCGAGAGCGCGCGGTTAATCATATCTTAATTAGAGATTATATCAAACACAGCCTTTGTTATCAAGGGGAAAATCCACCGCAATGCCGCCGCAGAAGGCGCGCGGGCAAAATTTTTGCGAAATCACGACGATTTATCCCCGACGTGTGCCGCACGGCAATTCCCCGTTGTCCGACCGAAGCCCCGCGACGGACGCACCTCACGCTCATTCCGTCGCCCGTACGGGTGCCGACGTCTGACTTTTCGCTTTTGCATTCAGTTGTTGAGCGCGAGAAAACACATAACCGCAAGCGTGTAGACGTTGAACAGAAAAACGGGCAAGTAAATCAGCGCGAGCGTCCCGTCCTTGAATGCGAAGCGCACGCCCAGCGCCAGAGAAGCCGCCGCCAGCAGACAGGCCGAAAACGCCCCGCCCACCAGGGCGCGGGCACGGAAAATGCAAAAAAGGCACACCAGCGCAAAAACCGCGGTCAACGCAAGAATGACCGTCGACGGAAAAAAATGTTTGCCCACGACAAGTCGCGTTATCACCGCGACAACGCAGGCGTACATAAGGCAGACCGTCACGCGGAATCCGAACGGAGACAGCATAAACGACGGTTTAGACAATGAATTGTACCATTCAACATCGATTTCAAGAATAAACTGGGCAAACGCCGAGAACAGCAGCACGCAGAAAAGCGCGGCGGTAAGTCCTGTCATTCTCTTAACCCATTCCACTTCAAGAGCATATTCCGCGCTCTCGCGCGTTATGCGCGCCCGCTCCTCTTTCACACATTCGCTCGGGGTTGCGTATGGTGAGTTAGGAGCAATCCGAGTTCAATAAGGAGGTACATACAATGAACGGCTTCTTCTCAAACGGCGGGTGCGGTTGCGGCTGCAACGACATCATTCTCCTGCTCCTTCTGCTCAACTGCTGCGGAGGTTGCAATATGGGTTGTCTGTGCGACATTCTTCCCCTGTTGCTCATTCTCTGCTGCTGCGGCGGAGGCAACATCTGCGGCAACAACTGCTGCAAGTAAACGAAAATCCCCTCGGCTCCGAGGGGATTTTTGTTAATGTTTTTTCTTTGTTTAATCACTGTTGCCGCACGCTTGCGGCAGCGCCGCAACGGTACCGTTTCAGTACTCCAGTTGCTCCTCGATGTAGGCGCGGAGATTTTCAACAGGCACTCTCACCTGCGACATCGTGTCGCGTTCGCGAACGGTCACGGTGTTGTCCTCGAGAGTGTCGAAGTCGACGGTCACGCAGAAAGGCGTGCCGATTTCGTCCTGACGACGGTAACGCTTGCCGATGGAGCCGGACAAATCATATTCGCAGGGGAAATGCTTGGCAAGGTCGAAATAGATTGTCTCCGCCTTTTCTCCCAGTTGTTTCTGAAGGGGCAACACGGCGACCTTGACGGGGGCGATAGCGGGCGCAAAGCGCATAACGACGCGGGTTTCGCCGTCCACTTCTTCCTCGTCGTAGGCGTTGCACAGCAGAGCCAGCACCATACGCTCGACGCCGAGAGACGGCTCGATGACATAGGGCACGTACTTCTCGTTGGTGACGGGGTCGGTGTAGGAAAGGTCCTTGCCGCTGGTGTTGA
>USGA01000068.1 GCA_900554085.1 uncultured Clostridia bacterium
CACTTCATCAACGCCGCTCTCACCGACGCGGATATGCAGTACACCTGGGAAGTCGCCGACGAAGCCTACAAGATTGTCAGGAAGAATCACCCCGACGCCAAGTACATCTGAAGAAATTGACGAGGACCCCCCGAATTCGATTCGGGAAATCCTCGTAAACAAAAACCCCGCCGCAAGGCGGGGTTTTTGCACGGTTCGGTATTGTTCCGCACGCGCGCATACTCAATTGCGCACGGACAAGCCTAAAACAATTGTTTATTTCTCTCCGTCCTCGTTTCGGGACTTTTTCCCGAGCATAACTATAAGCACGGCGATATCCGCGGGAGACACTCCCGAAATACGCGACGCCTGCCCGAGATTGAGAGGACGGATTTTGTTCAGTTTCTGCCTCGCCTCTATGCGGAGAGCGGAAACGGTGTTGTAGTCTATATCGGGCGGCAAAATTCTCTCTTCCAGCCTGCGCTGTTCGGCTATTGCCGCCTCCTGTTTTTTCAGATAGCCGGCATAACGCATTTCGACCACGGCGGCCTCGAGCGCTTCGCGCGAACAGGCAAAAGGCAAAACGCCCGCGATATCGTCGGCCGTTACGTAAGGACGTCTTGCGAGGTCGCCTACGGTGAGCCCTTTGCCGAGGTCGCTCTCTTCTCCGCGTTTCATTATTTCTGCCGCCGCTTCGCGCGGTACGGCAAGGGTTGCCGAAGCAATGATTTTTTCGATTTCGGCACGCTTTTTCTCCGTGCGCGCCATTCTCTCCCCGCTGACCAGTCCCGCCGCATAGCCTTTCGCGGTCAATCTCATATCGGCATTGTCCTGGCGGAGTTTTATTCTGTGCTCCGCGCGCGCGGTCATCATTCTGTAGGGTTCTTCGGTGCCCTTGGTCACAAGGTCGTCTATCAGCACGCCGATGTACGCTTCGTCGCGGGCAAGCACCAAAGGTTCTCTCCCCTCAAGCGCAAGAGAAGCGTTAAGCCCCGCCATAAGACCTTGCGCCGCCGCCTCCTCGTAACCGCTGCTGCCGTTTATCTGACCGGCAAGGTAAAGTCCTTTGACCGCCTTGGTTTCCAGCGTAGGCAAAAGTGCGAGCGGGTCTATGCAGTCGTATTCGATTGCGTAGGCGTATTTTGCAAAACGGCAATGCTCCAATCCCGGCACGGTGCGGTACATCTTTTCCTGTACGTCGTGCGGAAGCGAACTGCTCATACCCTGAATATACATTTCCTCGCTGTGCAGTCCCTCGGGTTCAACGAAAATCTGGTGCCTTTCCTTGTCGGCAAAGCGCATAACCTTGTCTTCTATCGACGGGCAATATCGGGGTCCTATACCGTGAATACTGCCGTTGTACAGGGGACTGCGCGAAATGTTCTCGCGGATAATGCGGTGCGTTTCGGAGTTGGTGTAAGTCAGCCAGCAAGGCTCCTCTTCGAAAGTGGAGCGCGGCGACATAAAGGAAAAGCGGTCGGTGTTTTCCCCGTGCTGGATTTCCATTTTGCCGAAGTCTATGGAATCGCGGTAAATGCGGGCGGGCGTGCCCGTCTTGAACCTCCTCACGGGCAATCCGAGGGAGGCCAGACTGGAGGTAAGTTCGGTTGCGGGCGGGAATCCCGACGGTCCCGAAGATTTGGTGTATTCCCCTATTATCAGTTTGCCGCGCAGATAGACTCCCGAACAGACAACGACGGCACGGGCGGAAATCTCCTCGCCCGAGACCAGCCGCACCCCGCGAACCTCTCCTTCCTCGGAGAGTATATCCGTGGCTTCGCCCTCTTCCACGACGAGATTGTCCGTGGCGCGGAGTACGCCCAGCATAAGTTCGGAATACAGTTTTTTGTCCTCCTGCCCGCGGAGAGAGAAAACGGCGGGACCTTTGGCGGAATTCAGCATTTTTATCTGCAACAGCGCACGGTCCGCGTTAAGCCCCATTTCGCCGCCGAGTGCGTCAATCTCCCTGACCAGGTGCCCTTTAGCGGTGCCGCCTATGGCTGGATTGCACGCCATATACGCCACGGTGCCGAAAGACATACAAAGCAGAAGGGTGCTGTGCCCCTTCCTTGCCGCGGCAAGTGCCGCTTCCGCTCCGGCGTGTCCCGCGCCCACCACAACGACGTCGAATTTTCTCATCATTTGCCCACGCAAAACTTGGAAAATACACTTTCCACTACCGCCTCGCTTGCAGTGCTTCCCGTTATCTCTCCAAGCGCGTCATACGCTTCGCGGAGATTGACCAGCACGCAATCGGCAGTATTATTTATATCACCAACAGCACTTTCAAGCGCGTTTTTTGCACGATAAAGTGCCGATAGGTGTCTTTCTGAGGTTATTATCTCTCCGCCCTGAGTTTTGCCTTCGCGGTACAGCGAAGCAATTGCGTGACGGAGCGCGTCCACTCCCACACCCTCTTTCGCGCTGACGGCGAAACAGCCGAACATACGCGGGCAGGCGTACGAAGTGAGGTCGCATTTGTTGCGAACCCTGAACACGGGCGTGTCGCCGAAATCGTATTCACGCCAACCGTCAGCGGTGGTGTCGAGCACAAGCACCACGACGTCGGCGTGTTCGGCGGCCCGACGTGCGCGGGCTATTCCCTCGCTCTCCACAACGTCGGCACTGTCTCTCAGTCCCGCCGTGTCCACAAGGTTTATTCTGACGCCGTCGCACTCTATGCTGCCCTCCACCGTATCACGGGTAGTTCCCGCAACGGGGGTGACGATTGCCCTGTTGTCTCCCAGCAAGGCGTTGAACAGAGACGACTTCCCTGCGTTGGGCTCGCCCGCCAGCACCGCAGTTATGCCGTATTTCGCCATTCTGCCCTGGCGTGCGGTGGCAAGCAGGGCGTTCACGTCGTCAAGCACAGCGGTGACGTTCTCGGCAAGGGGCGGCAACACTTCGTCCTCTGTCTCCTCGGGATAATCGAGCACAGCCTCGAGGCCTGTCATCACGTCCAGCAGTCTGGCCTGCACCTTATTTATGGCGCGCGCCACCGAACCGTCCATAAGACGGTACGCCGCACGCAATCCCGCAGCGCTTTCGGCATTAATCATATCCGCAACGCCCTCGGCGTCGGCAAGGCTCATTCTTCCCGCCAGAAACGCGCGGCGGGTGAATTCCCCGCGCTCCGCCAGACGTGCGCCCTTTCTCAAGCATTCGTCGAGCGCGCCGCGCATTATACGCACGCCGCCGTGCAGGTAAAACTCGACGGTGTCTTCGCCCGTATATGCTTTCTTTGCGGGGAAATAAACCGCATAACCGCGGTCGCGGAAATCTTCGGCGACGAATTCGCCGAAGTGCATCGTGAGAGGCGACGCCGCAAGCGTCTCCCCCGTGCTCTTTCCCGCGGCGGAGCGACAAACGAAAAGGGCATCGGCTATCCCGAGCGCGTCCTCTCCGGACACACGGACAATGCCGATGCCGCCTGCTCCCGCGGGTGTGGATACAGCCGCGATGGTACTCATACCGACCTCAAAACTTTTTCTTGCCGCCGAAACTCTTGAACTTGGGAGGACCTGAGGGCTTTTGCTCCTGCTTGACGAAATCGTCGGTGAAGTAGCCCGTATACACTCTGCCGTCGGGCACTTCCTCCTCGTCGGTGCGGGTGCGCTCGCGTCTGCGGTCGTCGCGGTCGCCTTTGGACGAACGGTTGCGCCTGTCGTCCCTTCCGCCTCTCTCGTCTCTGCCGCGTCTGTCGTCTCTCCTTCCGCCGCGGGAATCGCGACGGTCTCCGCGTCTGGGTCTGTCCTCGCGCAGTTCCACTCCCTTGGGAATGATGACGACGTACCTTGCGGGTTCCTCGCCTTCGGACACTGTCTCGGCTATTTCGCTGTCTGCGAGCGCGCTGTGAATGATTCTGCGCTCGAAGGGATTCATCGGCTCGAGAGAAACTTTGCGTCTGGTGCGGTAGGCCTTCTCTGCCAGTCTGTTGGCAAGCGCTATGAGAGTGTCGCGACGCTTGTTGCGGTAGTTCTCGCAATCGACGGTGAGTTTGCCCGCCGAGGGTTTGACCTGATTGAGGTATGTGCGCGCGAGAAACTGAATGGCGTCGAGGACCTCGCCGCGGTATCCGATTGCCGCCCCGCTGTCCTCTCCGTCGATGTCGATGACGATTTCGCCCTCGTTGCTCTCCACCACCTTGCCGCGGGAGGAAATACCCATAAGAGCAAGGGTGTCGTTGACAAACTCAAGCGCGATATCGGCGTCCGATTCCTTGACGGTGACGCGCACCTCGGCGTGCTTGAAAAGTCCGCCCTTCTGCAGAACTTCTACGGTGACCTTTTCTCTGTCGACGCCCAGTTCCGCAAGGGCTTTTTCCACGGCGAGTTCAACGCTGCCCGCCTTAGTTACCACGGATTTTTCCATATTACTCCTATTTTCCGACCTTGACGAATCCGCCGCCCTGCTTGCGCTCATCTCTCTTGTCGAGCAGTTTGTTTACCAACGCGAAGATGAGTTGGAAGACTATTGCGACGAGCGAACTCGTGAAGGTATACAGCGCGAACGCCGCCGAATAGAACAGCGCGAAAACGCCTATCATAATCGGCATAAAGATTTGCATCATCTTCATATTCGCCTGCATATTGTCGCCTTTTCCGCCTGCGGTGGGCGGGGGCGTACCTTGCGATTTTGTGAGAAGTTTCTGGGAGAGGAAACTGAGCGCGACGGAAAGCACGGGAAGAATAAGCAGACCGTTCCACTTGCTTCCGCTGCCGTAACCCATACCGTCGGCGCCGAGCACCTTGCCCATAACGAGATTGTATTCGTCTTTCATAACGCCCGTGATTTTGGACATCGCGAAACCTTCCTGCCCCGTGACAACGAGGTAATCGGGCACGCCTTCCTCCCAACTGTCGGGAACGAATACGTTGTGAATCCAGAGGAATTTACGCCTGTTCTGGTTTTCCTCGGAGAAATAATGGTCGTAGACCGCCGTCTGCGCTTTGTCGACCGCGGCGGCGTGTGCCTCGGCTTTCTCCGCGGTGAGAGGAAGGTCCTCGTAACTCTCCAGACCCGCCGCCTCGAGCGCCTCTTTGAGGGAAGCGTTCATCTCGGCTTCGTAGGTCGCCGTGTAGACGTCGTACGATTCCTTGTAGTCGAGTGCGAATTGATAGCCGACCATCTGACGGAATCCCGCGAACAGCACTATGAACACGATAAGCGTGACGAGAGACGGCAGGCACGCGCCGAGCATGGAGTACTTCTCTTTCTTGTAGAGAGCCATCTGCT
>USGA01000069.1 GCA_900554085.1 uncultured Clostridia bacterium
CTTGGCGTTCTCGGCGGAAACTGCGGAACCGTCGCCGTTGCCGTACATCTCGGCAAGTTTATAACCGGCAACGATACCGGCAAGATAACGGCCTTCGTAAATGGAAGCGAACGCATTGTGATAGTTGGCAACATTCTCGGTGTGAGCCTTGGTGCCGGTGGCGTGCGCAAACTGAACGTTCGGGAATTCCTTGGCCGCCCTTATGACGTGGTCTTCGTGACCGAAACTGTCGGCAAAGACGATATCGCAACCCTGGTCGGCAAGGTCGGCGGCCGCTTCGTAGCAAGTCGCGTCCTCGGGAACGTTGGTCTTGACTATGACTCTGACCTGTTGGTTCTCGGCAACTACTCTCGCAGCGTCGATGAAGTTCTTGTCATAGGTGCTGTTTTCGTCGTGCAGGCAGATAAGACCAAAGGTGATATCGGCGTCTTCGGGCCCGAAAATCAGAGTGTTTTTGTCACCTTTGGGATCGCACGCGGTCAGCGCGATAGCAAGAGATGCCACGAGTGCGACGATGAGCACAAGTGCCAAAATCTTTTTCTTCATAAATACCTCCGTATTTTGTGCCTTTCGGCTTATTGACAATGCAGAGCGCCGCGTGAAAGCGGCGCAGACGGGCGGACGTCAGTCCTGTTCCCTGAACACTATTTTCCCCTCGTTCATAGAATCGATTACGGCGAGGGAATAAAGGTCGATACCTTTGGCACGGAGCGCGTCGCCGCCCCCCTGGAAACCCTTTTCTATGGCGGCGGCACAACCTGCCCCACCAGTTCGATAAGCCCGCGCATAGCCTCCCCGTGCGCGAGAAAATCGTCGATTATGAGCACCCTGTCGCCTTTGCGGAGATATTCCTTTTCGACAAAGACCGTGCTTACGCCGCCGTGAGTGTAACTGACGACCTGCGTGGTGTAACAATCGGACGAAATGTTGGCGGTTTTGGATTTTTTAGCAAAAAGCACCGGGGCGTGAAAATGTCTTGCGGCGTAACACGCAATGGCAATGCCCGATGCTTCGATAGTGATGAGTTTATTGACATTTTTATCGCGGAAATGAGCGTAGATTTCCTTGCCGATTTCCTCGAGAAGCCCGTCATCTATAAGATGATTGAGAAAGCCACCGACCTTGAGCACCTCACCGGGATAGACCTTACCGTCCCTGAGGATGCGTTCCTCCAACAGTTTCATCCGTACTCCTCGATTGAGCGGCGCGAAATCGCCCTCATCCCCTGCCGACCCGCCGAAGCGGGAACGACTCCGTCGCGACGTTGCCGCCGCGTGGCGCAATCCGTAACCTCCCGAAGCGGAACGAACTCGCACCCCGCCCCGAGATGACCTTATTATAAATGCGCACGCGTGCGTGTGATTTCGATAGCCCCTTGGGAGTAAAATATATATCAAACGGGATTATCAGACGCCTGCGGAGGACTGTTCAAGCCCCTCGGTATGCCGCTGCCGGGCGTTCATATCCCTTCCCCCAACGCAGTTCGCGCAAGCGCACAATCTCCCGTCACGACATTCGTTTGCGGTAAAGAAAACACCCTCCGCCGCAAAAACACATAATTTTTAAAAAAAGAAAAAACCGCTTCAATCGGCGGTTTTTTCGTCTGTTTTTGCATTTAAAATACCGTTTCGCGCAAAGAGACATCTACGACGTCCTTTGCGGACGGTGGTTGACGCGGTTATTCCGCTTTGTCTTCGGCGACTTCGCTTCCTTCGGCTTTCGGCTCGTCCGCAGAAAGCAGATAGTCACGGCAGGCGTCTTCGAGTGCGCGGCAGATTACAAATGCGTCGTCAAGGTCCCTGCCTCTCACGATGACGCCGTGATTTGCCATAAAGCAGGCGGGAGCGTCACCGATTGCGGCAGCGGTATTCTTGACCAGCGTGCCGGTGCCGGGAAGCGCGACTTTGCTGACGGGAATGACGTCGCCGAGCACCGCGCGGTATTTCTCGGGCACGGGAAGCGGCTGCCTCATCGCGGCAAGTATGCTGCCGTAGAAGGGGTGGGTATGCACGGTGGCGTTGCTCTCGGGGTGCGTAAGCAGGAGTTGCGCGTGCACACCCTTTTCACTGGTCGCTTTGTTGGAACCTCTCCATTCGAGGGTCTTCATATTCACTATCGCCATCTGTTCGGGCTGCAGCATTTCGTAGTCGAGCGCAGACGGAGTGACAAGCATTTCTTCGTCGTTTATACGCACGGCGATATTGCCCCAGGTACCTTGCACCAGATTCTCTTCAAGCAGTCTGACGCCGGCAGCCTTGATTTCCTTGGCGACTTTCATAAGTTCGTCGGTGACGATTACGGAGGGCTGCTCCGCAAGGTCGACTTCCTTGCCCTCTTCCGCCGCTTTCTGGCTGCTCTGGTTTTTCTTGGAATACTTGATGGTGTAACCGACGTGTTCGAGGAACGCGTCAATCACGCTGTGACGCTTCGCTCCGCCCTTGGGCTCGGCGAGAATATAGCAGGTCGCCGCCTTGTCGAGCACCAACGTTGCGGTGTAAACCTCGGCGAGAGTACGTCCCGTCACGAGTGCGCCGGCATTGGGCAGGAAACAGGCGTTGCGCAGTCCGGACAGCGCGGCCACCACTTCCACCGCCGTATTCTTTAGAGCGGTGCGGACGCTTACGCCGTCAATCTGAGCCATATCGTCGAGAACGGGGGGCAAAGTCTTGCGACGCGCCGAGAACGCGAGAATGTGCTCGCTGTCCACGATTGCCGCCGCGCCCGCTTTCTTTTTGGCTTTGAGCGCGCAGATGAGCAGCACCGCCGCCGCGCGGAAGTTGCCGTCTATCTGTTCTATACCCTTTTCGGTAACAAACGCGACCTGGTCTTCCTTGAGGTCCTCGAAATCCGCCTCGGGGGTGGTGATGTAGAGTCCTTCGTCGGCGGAAACCCCGACGAAACCGCTTCTGAGGTAGCCGTTTGCATACAACTCTGCGGCGTACTTTCTGATATTTTCGTAAACTTGCTGATTTTTCATTATTCTTCCCCTTCGAATCTTCTTGCGTTGGCTTTGATGTAAGGTCTCTTGAGCGCGAGGTACAAGGTCTTGTAATCGGCAAAGAGTTTGTCGTAAATGGCTTTGTTGGCGGGATTGGGCTTGTAGGTAGCCTCAATCTGCACGAAATTCTTCGCGTCCGCGAAACTCTTGAGTTCGCCGAGACCGATGAGCGCGACGATGGCACAGCCGAGCGCACCCGCATTGCGGGGATTCTTGACGACGGAGAAAGTGCTTCCCGTAACGTCCGCTATAATCTGCATCCAGCCTTTGTCGAGCGCGCCGCCGCCGATGATACGGAAATTGTTGCCCTCGAAGCCGTAATCCTTGCGGTAGTTCTCGAGAATCCAGCGCAGGTTGTAAGCAACGCCCTCGTACACCGCACGCATAAGGTGCTGTCTGGTGTGAATGGGATTTATGTTGAAGAGCGTGGAACGCGTGGTCGTGCTGGAAACGGGGCAACGTTCGCCCTGCATCCACGGGGTGCAGATGAGATGGTCCGAGCCTGCGGGCACGTCGTCGATAACGCTGTCCATATAGGCGTAAATCCCGTCGCCGAGTTGCTCTTTCTCGTGCCTGAAGAACTGGTCGCAAATCCACTGAATGTTGCTGCCCGCCGCTTCGGTGATACCCGCGACGAGGTTCATCTCGGGGTCGGCGGACTGAATGGCCGCCGCGCCGTGCATAAACTTTGTCGCCGTCCTGGACGGAGCGGCAACCCACGCGGACGTACCGAGATAGATATGCACTTCGCCGTCGCCGCACATACCGCTGCCGACAACCGCCGACTGCACGTCGTCGCACCCGCCGAAAACGGGAGTGCCTGCGGGCAGACCGAGTTCCTCCGCGGCTTTGGCGGTGAGACCTTTGCCGATTTTATCGGTGCTCTTGCACAGCGGAGGCAGGCGCTTCATATCCACGCCGATAAGCGGGAAAGCGCTCATCCACTGTTTTTTCTTGAGGTCGAGGCCGTAGGACGACGCGCCGGAAAGTTCGGCGTACATCTCGCCCGTGCACTTGAATTTGAGCCAGCCGTTGACGTCGAGGAAATATTTCGTCTTGGCGTAAATCTCGGGGCGCATTTCTTTGACCCAAGCCATTTTCGCCACGCAGTCCTTGCCCATAATGGGAGTGCCGACTATCATAGTGAAAATCTTGGTGCCGCCGAGGCGGTTCATAATTTTCTGCGCCTGCTGCCCCGCTCTGCCGTCTACCCAGGTGATATTGTTCATCAGGTTGTTGCCGTTCTCGTCGACGGGGATAACGCCCTGAGCCTGAGTGGAAAACACAATACCTTTGACGTCGGAAGGAGCGATACCCGCCTTCTCGACTATGGCTCTGGTGGTGATGCACACCGCTTTCCAATAGTCGTTGGGGTCCTGCTCGACGTGTGCGGGAGCGGGATAATAGGTGGGATAAGGTTCCGCGACGGTGGTGACGATGCTGCCGTTGAAATCGACGAGGACCGCCTTGTCCGAACTTGTCCCGATATCGTGCGAAATGATGTAATTCATATTCCCCTCCGAAAAAAGACATTCCGCGGGCGAGTGCCCGCAGAATGTCGCAAACTCTTATTTGCCCGCGGCAGCAGCGTCCGCCGCCGCCTGTTCTTTCCCGGCTTTCGCCATAAGTTTTTCGGCTTTCTTTATCTTCTTGTCTCTCTTCTTTCCTTCGGGATACTGGAGCGCCTTTCTGGACTTGTACTCCGCAACCTGCAGGCTGTCGACCTTGGTGCGTTTCTTGACGAGTTTGAACACTTCGTCGAAGCGGTTGAGGGCTTCGTCGATGATTTCGTCGGTGTCCGCCATAGAGGTGTAAAGTCTGCTGCCCGCGAGGGTGACGATACCGTGGGACATATAAGCCGCGCCCATATGCTCCATCGCTTCCTTCCTGACCATAATGGAATCCTGTTTCTTGAGGACCTTGAGCAGGTTGAGAATGCACTTGGAGGAGAAGTCGTAACTCATAGCGCCCGTGCATTCGAGGTGGACGATGGAACCCTGGTTGTACGCAACGTAAGGCAGGTCGTGTTTCGCGATGAGGTCGACGAGACCGTCGGTCAGCCTGTTGCCCGCAAGACCGGCCTTGACGCAGGCGTTGGTCTTCTGGATTTCCTTGATTGCGACGTAACCTGCCATCGCGGACAGGGGGTTGGCCGCAAGAGTGCCGCCGACATAGGCTTTCTTGGCGCCGCCCGCAACGCCGGCAGCGAGAAGGTC
>USGA01000070.1 GCA_900554085.1 uncultured Clostridia bacterium
CTGCGCCCGAATTCCCGTTTTCACCGTCGCCGAGGCGGCGCACCAGCCCCAACTGCCCGACGGAGAGGGCGAGGGATTCGCGGAAGTCGTGTCGTCGGGCTGCCTGGTTATGAGCAAAACCGACGGGTTTGTGATTGACGAGAAACTTTCGGGAGTCGCCTCTATGGTGACCGACGCCGATTATTCGGACAGGTTTTCCGTAACCTTGCCCGAGGGGTGGTCCGCGGAATTCCTCGTGCTCAAAGCCGACTGCGAAGTGAAAGCCGACGGGTTGAACGTCGGGTTAAAGGCGGACGTGTCCGTCTCTCTCGTGCAGGCACTCGGCGACGACGGGCAGAAAGCCACTCCCTCTTCGGAGCAAACGCAAGCCGCCGCAAAGCAAATGGAAAACGACGTTCGGATACTGTTGCGGGAATGTTTCGCGCTTTCGCAGGAAAAAGGCGCCGATATTCTGAGACTGGGGAACACGGTTTTCCGCAACGAGGGACGTGATATGCCCGCGGACTATCTGGCGCGACTGAATTTCTCGGCGCAGGTTAAGGTCACCGTACGTGAAAGCAGTTGATTGTTCGCCGAGGCACGCGGGTGCGCACAACAACTTCTCCGCGCCCTGCCGGTGTCCCGCTTTTTCCCGTCCGAATATAATGGAGCGGAGGCGACTATGGATTTTCTGCTCCCGTCCGAAGAAACGATGTCCCTGATGTCCGCCGAGTACGACAAGGCGCTTTCCGGGCGAGGCGACCGCGCGGCGGCATTGTCCGCTCCGTACTCTCCCGCCGAGGTTCCCGCACCTTCCGGCGAGGGTGCTCTCCCGCGGGCCTGCGCGTCCCCGTGCGCCCTTTTTGTTCTTTACTTTGCCTTCGTTTTGGGCTATAATCTCGGGTATGGAAACGCGACTGCTGACGCCGACGGAAATGTGGGAGGGGTTCAATCCCGTCAAGGAAGGAACGGAGACTTCTATAATTTCCGCCCGCGAAAAGGGTAATATCGCGACATCGGACATCTTTTTCACGTCCGAAAAAACCGACGCGGGAAGGGTGCGCGTTTTTGCGCGTATCACTTTCGATATGCGCTGGAGAGACCCCCGTCCCGCAATTCTTCTGTTGCCCTCGCGCGACCCCGAACGCACTTTCGACGACGTCACCCTTTCTCTGGTCGGAGAGGGGTATGTGGTGTGCCTTTGCGACTATGCGGGCAATTTCGCCGGCGTGGAAGAGGACTCCCGCACGTCGTACCCCGACATCTATTCGTACGCGCAGGCTCCCGCCTGTTTCCGCAATCTGTCCTACATCGGCGCCACCGCTCGCGAAACCCCGTGGTTCCAGTGGGTGAAAGTGGCACGCCGCGCCGTCACTATGCTCTCCGAACTGAGATACGTCGACCCCGAGCGAATTGCCGTAATGGGAATGGACTGCGGCGCGCAGATTGCGTGGCAACTTGCGGGTATCGACGGCAGAATACGGGCGCTCGTGCCCATAAACGGAGGCGGGTATCTCTGGAGACGGGGACACAACCGTTTCGACGACGACACCGCGGTGGCCGACGACGACAAGACACGCGCCTTTTCGGCGGGAGTGGGTGCGGAAACATACGCGAAGTTCGTGTCCTGCCCCACCTGCTACATCGTTTCGTCCAACTCCCTCGACGCCGACATCGACCGTGCGGGAGACATTCTCTCGCTCGTGCCCTGCCAATGCAAGGCGTTTATGGTGGTCAAAGGCTCGTCGGCGCAGGTCAGCCTGTCGGTATACAACAGCCTCGTTCTTTGGCTCAAGACATATTTTGCCCACGACGCTCCGTCGCTGCCCTCTCCCAGACTTCACTTCAAAGCCGACGAAAACAGGCTTTATCTGAGGTTGTCCGCACCCTGCGACCTCAAGGACGCCACCGTGTGCGTTTCGAGCGGCGAACCGCAGTCCTTTGCCCGCAGTTGGGGTACTCTTGCCGAGGGACAACTCGTGGATACGGGGGAACGCGTTTTCCACATTCCCGTATCCGACCCCGACGACCTGGTGGCGGCGTACGCCAGCGTTCCCACGGACAAAGGCATTGTAGTCTGCTCCCCCGTGGCGGCGGTCAGACCCTCTTCACTCGGAGTCAAAGCCGACGTGGTCTCTGCCGCGCAGTCCAGAATAGTCTACAACGGCGATATGGGCACGGGGCGCTTCCGCGTGTCGACGAGAGGCTTTTTCCTCGACGAAACCCTGCTTGCCTCTCGGGAAGGTCCTTTCGGCATAAAAGGCGTCTCCACAACCAAAGGGAATCTCTGTCTCGCCCTCGACAGCGCGGAAAGTTTCGCGACGGGGCGTTCCGCCATTCTTCAGATGGACGTCCATTCCGAAGAGGCGCGCGAAATAACCTGCCTTTTCCTCACTCTGCCCGACGCGGCGGCGTACGGCTGCAGGGTAAAACTCTCCGGCGGAGATTTCTGGCAAAAAATCAAACTTTCCGCTCCCGAAATGAAAAACGCCGAGGGCAAGCCTCTGTCCTCTTTCGGCGCAACACGTCTTATGGTGATAAAAGGCGCGGAAAATGTCGTTTTCAACAATCTGGTGTGGATTTGACGGTTTTCACATACACTTAACACTATGGACAATCAACCCGATATCAACACCCCCGAAAGCCAGTCGCCGAAGCGCCGTCCCCTGTTGCGCTTCACCGTCGCGTTGCTCATAACCGCAATAGTCGCGACGGGACTTGCTCTCGTAATAGATTATCTGCTGTTCGACAATTTCTACGTCAACGGCGATTCTATGCAACCCACCCTCTACGGCGGAGCCCCCGACGTGGACGACGACGGCGACATCGTTATGCTCAACATAGTCGCCACCCCCGAGCGCGGGGACATAGTCGTGTTTCTCTACGACTGGGCGCCGGACGAAGCCCGCTATCTGGTCAAGCGCGTAATCGGCGTGGCGGGCGACACCGTGGAAATCAGGAGCGGCGACCTCTACGTAAACGGACAACTGCAGCAGGAGGATTACATCAAGGAGCCGATGTACAACTATTCTTATCCCGCCGTCACTGTGCCCGAAGGTCACTACTATGTGCTCGGAGACAACCGCAACAACAGCGCGGACAGCCGCGTTATCGGTTGCGTGCCCGCCGATAAAATTGCGGGCGTATGCTGGCTCTACAAAGGACAGGACGGCAAATTGCACCTGTTGTAATGCAGGGAAACGGTGCGTTTGCCAAGCGCACGCGACGCCGCTGCTTTCGGGCGGTGCGGAAATATACCAAACCGATTTTGCGTCAATTCGACTTTTATATATTGAAAAACCGCCGATGAACGGCGGTTTTTGTCATTTGCGAGCGATTGCTTCACTTTCTGCACACGCGGGAAAGACGACGTTCCCAACCGCGTATCGTCGCGTCGTGGTACACTCTCGGGATATTCTTCCCTCTTCGCCAGGCGAGCAGACTGCGTTGCAGAAGATTGTTGACGGAAAGCAGTTTGCCCAGTTTCCTGAAGCCGGCAACCCGCAGTTTTCTGAGCGCCTCTCCGACGCCTACCCTGAGCAGTTTCCCTTTTGCCAGGCGGCACATTTCGTCGTTGGTGAGCAGGTCCGAGCCGAGCATCCAGTCGAGGTCCTCGTTCTCCATAACCAGAACTCCCCTCTTCATCGCGTCGACGCCGCAATGCTCCGCTCCGAATTCGCGGTACACCTTGAGTTGGTATCTCCAGAGCGCCGCCGCGCCGAACATCTCTTCAGAAGCCTTGCGCCCGCGGCTGATGCTGTCGCCCACGGTCTCCGCAAGCAACATTCCCGCCGTCATCGACGATGCTATTCCGCTGCCGAGCATAGGTATGGTCATAAACGCGCTGTCTCCGACCGCGGCATATCCCGGGGCTATCATTCGCGTTGCGGGGAAACGCACGGGAATACGGCAGACTATACCGCCTTTCACCACCTTGTCCCCGATTGTCGGGTTGCTCTTTTTGAGGTCGGCAAGCGCGGCGGCGAGAGTGCCATCGGAGAGAGCGCCCACGCGCCCCACGAGCACGTCCACAAGGTCGGGGTCGTGGTCCTGTATCACCCACGAGATTCCCGCCTCGCCCATATGCTTGAGGTAGGCTTTGTTGGTATACTTGGGTTCGGGTGCGGTCTTATCCTTTTCCATAAACGCACGCCACACCACGAAAACTTCGTCGTCATTGTTCTGCGACACTCCGAATTCCGCGGGCAGATTTTTGCGAAGGATTGAATCCACGCCGAGGCTGTCCACCACGAGGTCCGCCCTCTTTTCCTCGCCGTTCACCACAACTCCGACCACTTTACCGTCGTCGACAAGGGGCGCCTGCACTTCCGCGCCGAAAACGACATCCGCGGTGGCTGCCGCACGCTCTGCAAGCATTTTGTTGAGCGTTCTGCGGTCCACCGAAACGTCCGCCGCCGATTCGTCCTCGGTCATACCGCGTATGACGGCGTCGTGCGGGGAAACGAACGTCCAGTTCTTTTTGGGGAAACTGCCTGCGGGAACTTCCATTCCCAATCTCTTGAACACGGCGGGGTTGACGTCGTCGTGCCAATCGTAACGCATTTCGTCGAGCGAAGCCGCCTTTTCGTAGACGGTGACCTCGAAGCCGAGTTTTCCGAGCCTTTCGGCGGCGACGAGTCCGCCCGTGCCCGCTCCTGCAACTATAACTTTCATTTTCTCTCTCCCTCGGGAAACCCCGATTCTACCCAATCATTTTACACCCTGTTTTTTGCTTTGGCAACAAGCATAACGCCATTTGCCCGTATAACGGACGGCGGGCGCGTCAATAATCGTGCTATGAAAAATTTTCCTCCCGTTGTCGTGGTATGTTTCGGCTCGCCCTCAATCGCGGGCGACTCCCTCGGTCCCGAAGTGGGTTCTCTGCTCCGTGCCGACGCCTCCTTCCCCGCTTTCGTATACGGCACTCTCGACCGCCCAATAACGGGCAAGAATATGGGCGAATGGATGAATTTCGTGCGCGAAGTGCATTCCGACGCTCTCCTGCTCGCCGTGGACGCCTGCCTCGGCGAACGGCAGAATCTCGGCAGAATATCGGTGCGGGGGGACGGAGTTTGCCCCGCCGCCGCCTGCGGCAAGAAAAAACGCTTCGGCGACGTCGGTATCATCGGCGTGGTGGGCGACAAGACGGGCGACCCTCTTTCCGAACTGATGCAGGCGGACCTTGCCGCCGTGTGCGCGCTT
>USGA01000071.1 GCA_900554085.1 uncultured Clostridia bacterium
CCTCACCGTATCCGATATCGCCTTCTTCAGGTCGATTTACAACGAAATTCTCGCGGGCAAGAAAATCAAAGTTTTGCTGCAGACCTATTTCGGCGACGTGCGCGACTGCTACACCGAAATATGCGCGCTGCCCTTCGACGCAATAGGTCTCGATTTCGTGGAAGGCAAGCGCAACCTCTCTCTTGTCAAGACATACGGATTCCCCGCGGGCAAAACGTTGATTGCCGGCGTGGTCAACGGCAAAAACGTCTGGCGCAACGACTTTGCCAAAACCGTCGCAACCGTCAGGGAATTGCGCTCGGTGTGCGCGGACGTTGCGCTCGGCACTTCCTGCTCGCTGCTGCACGTGCCCTATACGGTCGCAGCAGAAACAAGACTTTCCGAGGAATACAAAAAGAGGTTTGCCTTCGCCGAGGAGAAACTCGGCGAACTCGCCGCCCTCAAGAAAATTCTTTCCGCCCCCGTCCCCGAGGAGACCTCGGAATATGCGGAAAACGTCGCGCTGTTTGCCGCTCCGCGCGGAGGCGAAAATCCCGCGGTTCGGGCAAAAGTCGCCGCGCTCACGGACTCGGACTTCGAGAGAAAACCCGATTTTTACACCCGCGAAAAAATACAGAAAGAGAGGTTTGCATTGCCCCTCTTCCCCACCACGACCATAGGTTCGTTCCCGCAGACCGCAGACGTCAAGGCGGCACGCTCCAAACACAAGAAAGGCGAACTTTCCGACGCGGACTACGAGAGTTTTCTCCGCGACAAAATCGCCGAATGTATCCGTAAACAGGAAGAAATCGGGCTGGACGTACTCGTGCACGGCGAATTCGAGCGCAACGATATGGTGGAATATTTCGGCGAAAATCTCGACGGCTATCTGTTCACGGAAAACGCGTGGGTGCAATCCTACGGCACGCGTTGCGTCAAACCGCCCGTCATCTGGGGAGACGTCTCCCGCTCGGCACCTATGACAGTCAGATGGTCGAAGTTTGCCGCGAGTCTGACCGACAAACCCGTCAAGGGTATGTTGACCGGCCCCGTGACCATACTCAACTGGTCCTTCCCGCGCGAAGATATCACGCTCCGCGAAAGCGCGATGCAGATTGCCCTCGCAATACGCGAAGAGGTGCTCGACCTCGAAGCCAACGGCATCAAAATAATTCAGGTCGACGAAGCGGCTCTACGCGAGAAACTGCCCCTCAGAAAAGCCGACCGCAGAGTCGACTATCTCGACTGGGCAATCCCCGCTTTCCGTCTCGTGCACAGCGGAGTGCGTCCCGAAACTCAGATTCACACGCATATGTGCTACAGCGAATTCGGCGATATAATCCGCGACATCGACAATATGGACGCCGACGTCATCACTTTCGAGGCTTCGCGCTCCGACCTCAGGATACTCGACGACCTCAAAGCCGCCGATTTCCGCACCGAAGTGGGCCCCGGCGTGTACGACATTCACTCGCCGCGCGTTCCCTCCGAGGATGAAATCGTCGCCGCACTCGGGAAGATGCTCGCCAAAATACCCCGTGAAAAACTGTGGGTAAACCCCGACTGCGGTCTCAAGACCCGCGGTTGGGCGGAGACCGTGCCCAGCCTCGAAAACCTGGTGGGAGCCGCAAGGAAACTGAGAAATGAAAACTGACGCTCTGTTCGCCGACAAGACGGTGTTTTCGCTGGAGGTCTTTCCGCCCAAGCGCACCGACCCGTCGGACAGCATACTTACCACCGTCGAGCGACTGAAAGCACTCTCGCCCGATTTCATCAGTGTGACATACGGCGCGGGCGGAAGCGAGAACAGCGACATAACTTTCTCCATTGTCTCGGAAATCAAAAACACCTACGGCGTGGAGAGCGTTATGCATCTGCCCTGCATAGGTCTGAAGAAAGAAGACGTCCTGAATTGCCTCGCGAAACTGCGCGCGGCGGGAATAGAAAACATTCTTGCGCTCCGCGGCGATATTCCCGCGGGAGGCGCGCCCGCAGGCGATTTCAGATACGCCGCCGACCTCGTGGAATTCATTCGCGCGCACGGCGATTTCAACATCGTCGCCGCCTGCTACCCCGAAGGACACGTGGAATCCCCCAGCATAACCGAGGATATCCGCAACCTCAAGCGCAAGGTCGACGCGGGCGTGAACCAACTGGTGACCCAACTCTTTTTCGACAACGAATACTTCTACCGTTTCATAGAACGCTGTCGCATTGCGGGAATCGAAGTGCCCGTCGAAGCGGGAATAATGCCCGTCGTCAACAAAAAGCAAATCGAACGCATAGTGTCGCTGTGCGGCGCCACCCTGCCCAGGAAGTTCACCGCTATGATGTCGCGCTACGAGGACAATCCCGAAGCGCTTCGCGACGCGGGTATTGCCTACGCCGTGGACCAGATTGTCGACCTTGTGACCAACGGCGTGCAAGGAATACACCTCTACACAATGAACCGCCCCTACGTCGCGGAACGCATATATTCGTCAATCAAA
The DNA here is from genome assembly GCA_900554085.1 of uncultured Clostridia bacterium. Classification (GTDB taxonomy): domain Bacteria; phylum Bacillota; class Clostridia; order Christensenellales; family CAG-917; genus Limadaptatus. Next base: position 2,469 of record USGA01000071.1, read on the forward strand.
AACATACTGTAACCATACTTTAACGCACAAAAACAACCTGTAAACGTCGCTTTCCGCGCATATTGCACTTGCTCCTCCGCGCGGACGGCGTCAAAAGCACGGGGCGCGACAGACCGTCGCGCCCCCCTTTGTCACAGTCGCGCCCCTCTCCCCGTCGCACCGGGATTGCGCTGCGGCGCGGGAAGCGGACGCGAATTGACATAAACATCTACTTATGATATTATTACGGTGCACGGAAGATTTACAACACATTGCACGCGCTGTAAACTCCGCATAGGTTGCGGGAGAGGGAGCCTCCCCCGTTTTTTATACCCTCGCGGAATGAGGCTCGGAAGCAACGCGGAAACGAAAGTCCGCTTTTGCAAGAAACAATGTGAACGGCTTTCCGTGCGGGAGGAAGGATTATGAAGAAATTTTTTGGGCTTATCGTCTTGCTGGTCGCTCTCGCGGTGTGCGCTGCCGCGCTCGTCGCCTGCGACCCCGGCAGCGGCAATCAGGCCACTCCACAAAGCATTCAGTTCATAGACGGCGACGGCGTCGACCGCTCCACTTTCTGGGATCTCGGCTCGTTCCCGTACGGCACCGCCTATGAAGACATACTGCCGACATTCACGGTCAGGCAATATTATTCGGACGGCTCGACAAAGGAACTTGCCGCGGGCGACTACACCGTCTCGTACGTAAAAGTCGAAGAGGAAGACGTCCCGCTCCAGTCCATTCCCGCCGTGCCCGACGCGGGTTACTATCAGATAGTCTTCGACAAGGACACTTTCCAGGCGAGAATGATTTTTACGGTCAATATGGCGCAACGCACCGACCTGACACTCTCGCTGTCGCGCAACGAGTGGGAGTACGACGAAATTCCCGCCCGATTGACCGTCGGAGGTTATTCCGCGACGGACGGCGACGAGCCCCTGTTTTACTGCGTATCCAAGGACGCTTTCGACGCCCTCACCGACGAACAGAAAGCCGAATACTGGCTGCACGTTACGCCTATGTATAATATGGGAGAGGTACCCTGCACCATTGCCGTCGGCGAATACTATGCCTACGCAAAAATTCCGCAGGACAACAACTTCACAGTCTCCTACACCGCCGTCACACCCGAAAACGCTTTCACCGTCAAGAAAGGGACGGTGCGTCAGCCTCAACTCAGCATCGACTCCGACAAAACCCACAGCGCCAACGAAGGCTTCGGTCCTTATCCCGACAACGAGTACCGCTATGTAGTCGTCAACGACGAGGGCGGATACAAAATAAGCATCGACGACGGAACCTGGAACAAAGACGGAATAGTACGCATTTCCTTCAATCGTCTCAACGCCGACGGGTCCGACGCGACTGTCGAGGTGAAGAGCCTTATGGGCACCCTTCAACCGGACGGAACATACAAATACTGGCTGAACCATGTTTTCAGAGAGCCTGCTTTGTACACCATCACCGTTTCGCTCAAGGACAAGACCAATTTCACCTGGTACGACGGCACAACGGAAGACTCGGTCTTCAGATTTGAAATCAAAGAGAAAAAGGCCGTTTCCGTTCCCTCCGTGCACCTGCGCGACAGTGTGACGGGCACCGACGGCGTGGACTTCGTCACCCTTGACGGTCAGAACCGCTGTATAGATTTCACTGACTTCACGGACAGCGCAATCGAGCCCGCGTTAGACGGAGAGTACAGGTATCCCACCGTCGACACGGGAAATACGGCTTATTATCTCTTGGAAGCGGACGAACTCGAGGGGTTTGTCGACACAAGCGTGGGGTACGGCACGATCACGGTCACGCTCACTCCCGCCGACGAATACATTTGGGAGGACGGCTCCGTGACGCCCGTCGAATACACCTGCAAAATCAGGAGCGGAAGCACGTTCTTCCCCGACATGAAGATACAAACGGGCTACACCGTTTTCGACCCGACCAACCCGACTGCCGACGACGCCGAAGTCATGAATCTTATGAATGATTGGCTCGGCGCCGATGGCGCAGGCAAAATGGAGACCGATTGCCGCGACTACAATGCGGCGGTCTACTTCTACGCATCGCAGGACGACAACAAAGCGAAATATGTCGGCACGGTCACAAACTCTCACACCAGCCCCGACAACTTCGGCACATACTCGATGAATTTCCACCTTACGGACTTCGCGGATAAATCCGCACCGAAGTATTACTACGGTACGGCAGACGTCGAGGCGGGAAGCCGAGTCAGCAGCACCATTTCCCCGAAAGGCGAGTCCATAAGCGTCGACAAAATCACCGATTACGATATGCCCTTCTTCCTTATCGCAAAAGTCGATTGCAGAGAAACTGTGCAGAGCGAGAACATCACCTACGCCTACTCCACACATATCGACGGGTATACCTTCGTCAAAATCGAGGGCGACAACGGCGGCGACGGCGTGACAACCGAAAAGGTGACCTCCGAAGTTTACCTCGTGTTCCGCGGCGGCGAATACGTCGGACACGAGATAAACACCACGGTGAAAATCGGCGAAGTGAACACCACATACTTCCTGCAATTCGCCCTTATACCGTGAGTGCCGCAATCGGCAAAAAAACGAGCCCCGCAGACGCGGGGTTCTTTTTTGTGCGTTGTCAAATTGCGGAACGAGGACGAAAGCGTACTTCCCGTAAAGGTAGTTGTCTTTCTAAACGCGCCGAATGTCCGATAAGCGAAAAAAATTACGACA
>USGA01000072.1 GCA_900554085.1 uncultured Clostridia bacterium
CCTGCGTTTTTACCCCCTGATGGCTTTACCAAGGAAGTGCTCTACCTCCTGAGCTACATCAGCATAGGTGTTCCGACGGTTGTATTCATACGGCTTTGCCGTACCCCGCGTGCGGGTAGAATGTCAACAGTCTCCGCAATTGTGCTTTCAAAAGCGACAACGCTATTGATTATATTGTCTCGGGTGGGCTTTGTCAATCGAAATGCGATTGTTGCGACGCGGAAAAATGAAAGGCGCGCGGAACCTCCCTCCCGCTATTCGTCCTTGTCGTCGGAATCGGGATTGCCGGGGTGTTGTTCCACGGGAGGAGCGACGTCCCTTATGTCGGAGGAAGTTCCGTCGTCCGTAGCGATGTCGCAGGTTTTTCCGTTCGTAGAAACGTCTTGCAGAGAATCGGGAGCCGCAAACGTCCGTATTGTCGGCAACCGTTTCCGCGGACTGCTCTGCCCTTTTTTTCGCTGCGAGGTAGGCGCAGCCCTGTCTGCGGACCGCGTAGGCGATAGGCGGCGAAAGCAACGGAAACACTATGACCTCTATAACGAAATTGAGGGAGACCATACCCATAACGAATTCGGGCGAAACATAGGCGTTGCCCACCTGTTTGCCGCCGTAGACGAGCCATATCATTCCGAGAACGAGCGCGGTATTGGTGACGACTCCCAGCGCTGCCGAAACAAAATCCGCGGCTGCCAGGCAAGCCTTTTCGGAACGCGGGGTGAGCGCGCGCCCGTTGCCGATTGCGGAAAGCGCCGCCGCCAGCCCCGCCCTGACGCCGAACACGACGAGAGGCACGCATACGCGCGGCAAAACGGATATGAGCGGATTCTGGAACATCGGCGCAGTGAGAGTGCCTGCGTTGACGGTGTAAGCCATAAGGCAGGACGTAAGCCCCATAAGCAACCCCGCCGCCACGGAAGTGAGCAAATCCTGAGTGAGCGCGACGACCAACACGGGCAGAATGGTAAGGGCAAGCACCGCCGCCCCGAGATTGAGCGGCAGGAAACTGAGCACGACGATGAGCGCGAGCATAACCGCAAGCAAGGCTATTCTGCGCGTTTTTCGGGAATCGGAACGTTTTCTCATAGCGGATATTATATCACGCCGCGGTTTTGCGCAAATACCGCCTGCGTGACGTACGACAATCCCCCGAAAGCACCACCGCAGACGATTAAAGAAACATTAAGAAAAAAATTTTCGATTTCAATGTTCTTTTAAGTATAAGGCGGGAAAATGCAATTGCAAGAGCAAGAGATTGTTCTTCAGAAATATCCTCCCTTGTGCACGAATGTGCGAAAAAACCCTCCCTTTCGGCGAAAGCCGAGCAACCCTCCCCCCGTTAGGAAGACCCCTTCATCTCAAATCTTCTTAACAAAAAGAAAACGGCGGACAAGAGTCCGCCGTTTTTCTTATTCCTTCGGGTTGTTTTCCCGAGCCGAAGCGGGTCAGAAATACACTTTCTTCCCGTTCTCCGAAAGAGTGTCGAGGAGTTTGTCGTAGTAGTTGCCGAGATAGTAGCGCATATTGGGCGATGCTTCGAGCGCTGCCGCCGCGATGTCGGGAGACAGCGAAGAATAGAATTCGTAGGCTATGTCGTAACGTTTTGCATAGTTCTGCTGTTTTTCGCCCGTGTAGCCGTATTTTTTCTCCTGCTCCCGTATTTCTTCTTCGCGCTCCTGCCTTTCCTTTTCTCTTTCTTCGAGGTAATCCGCGATGTTCTGCTCGCGTTCGAGCGCGTACTCTCTGTCTTTCTCCGCGATTTTGTTGTTGTATTCGGCGTATTTCTTGGCCTCGGCGTCGCGCTCTGCCTTGAGTTCCGCAATACGCCCTTCGAGTTCGGCGGCGTATTCGAGTTCCATCTGCCCGAGAGCGCTTTCCCTTTCGTCCGAGAGACGCATAAGTTCCGAGTCGAGTGCGGCAATCTGCTCCGAATATTCTTTTTCGGCGCCAGCCGTGGCGGCAGACTGCGCGGAATCGAGGTCCTGCGCGGCGGAAGACAGCACGCTGCTGCGGGCGAGTCCCCTTTCGGTCGCGCTGTTTTCGGCGTCCTTGCGGAGTTGCTCGTAGACGGCGGTCAAATCCTTGAGCGTATCGGAGCGCTTCTGCTCCGCCGTCTGCGTTTTTTCGCCGACCGCCGCCACCGCCTTTTCGTAAGCGGAGTCGAGGTCGAGAACATCCCCCGATTTTTTGCTGTTTATTTCGCTCTCGGCAAGGTGAACGAGTTCTTCGTCCGTGGCGGGCTTGTAGTCTATTTTCTCATAACCCGAATCCACGGGAAACAGCGTGTCGATGTCGGGTTCTTCTTCTGCGGGCAGACTGTCGCGGTATTCGCGGTCGAGTTGCTCGAGTTGCGCTGCGACTTCCTTTTCCGCCTCGAGTGCGGCGGAAATTTCCTGCCGTCTCTCCTCGTCTTTCTGCGACTGGGTTTTGAAAAGGTCTTTGAATTCTTCCCAGAAAGTGGACATAATTCCTCCTCATTGCTGAGCCGACGCAAGCGCGGCGATTTTTTTCTCGAGCATAGTCACCCTGAGCGACAGTTCCTCGATGAGTTCGGTAATTTCTCTGATGTTCATATTCACCTCACGAAATCTATGTTGAGTGTGGGCGGCGACACCTCGACGGCGGCGCTCTCGGAAACGATTTCTATGCCGATTCGACGTCCGCTCTTCCCCACGAAAACCGTCTGCGGCTCCTCCGACGCGACAAAAGTATGTTCGAACACGGTCGCGCCGTCCGCCAGCAATCTGAAAACAATTTCTCCCTCGGTGACGGTCAGGGTGACGTCGCGCACAACCTTTATTCCTTCGTAGGAAAGCGTATTGTAAGGCGAACGGTACAATTTGTACGTGGGGGTCCCGTAAGCCTCGCCCGAGGCCGAAGTCATAGCGAGGATATGCCTCAGGCCTTTCGTGTAGGAAGCGACCGCCACCACGTCCGCCCCGTGCGCCCTGAGCGTGGTCATATCGCGAACGTCGTACCCCGCGAGAAAAGCGGTTTCCTTTTCCCCTAAGTCGTAGCGCACGATAAGGTTGCAGTCGAAATACCCGTCGGGGTCGTAACGTCGTTCGATGTTGGCGAGTGCGGCGAGAAAATAGGAATCTCCGCTGTATGCCGCCTTGCAATTCTGTTTGAAAACCAGTTCCGGCAAAGGCACGTCCACGCGCGAAACGTCGTAACCGTCGAAGGTTTTTATTCCCTCGTCGTCGAGGAACAGAATTCTGTCGCCACACAACGCAATCGTATTTTCATATATGCGCCCCGCACTGGTAAACATCTTTTTCAGCACGAAATCGGCCTGGTCGCCGTATGCCGTCAGGCGATAGATTCCGTGCTCGCGGAAGATATAGAGATAACTGAGAAAACTCACCACGCGTGTGGTCGCGCCCCACTCGTCCGCGAAGTCTATGTAACCGCCTGTTTCGCTGGAGACCGACCAGTCCGTGGGATTCATATTGTCCGAAAACCACACCCTTCCGCGCGCTCCGTCGCACACGCCGAAAACCCTTTCGCCGTGAACGGTGAGCGAGGTGAACCGCGGCGCATTCTCTATCTTCGACACTGCCGCGTCGTCGAGCATAGTGAGCGGCAAATCCTCGCCGCTGAGCAACAGTATGTCCTTGTCGCCGTACTTGTAATTGACCGCGGTCGCGGGGTAAACGGCGGTGAGCCCTTCTATCTCGTGCCACGCGTCGTCCTGCAGAAAGAGCGTGACATAATAGAATCTGCCCGACGGAGTCTGCACCAACAGTCTGTCGTTGAAACCGTCGCCGCCCGAGCGGCGGTAATGAAACATTTTCGTTATGCCCTCGCAATCCTCCGGCAGGGCGGGCAAATCCCACCTGGAATCGGGACGGTCGAAACGGAATCCCCTGCCCGCGTCAAGACCGATTTCGCCCGTGAGCAAGCCGTCGCGGAACACGAAATTGTACGCTTCGGGAGAATATTCCCAACCGAGCAGACTTTTGTCCGTGGAATTTACTATCCCCTTGAACCCGACGCGCTGTTTGCGGCGGCTGACGCTGACTTCGCGCATATCACCACCTCCCCGCTTTCAGCCGTAGCGCCCTGCCCTTATAACGCAGCACTCCGAGCGCGGCGCGGAAATCGGTGTCGAATGACTGAGCCAGGTCGAACACCTTGTCCTGGTAATAAAGTTCAGCCAGCGTTCCGTCCGAAAGCACCGAAGAGGTGAGACGCATATCGCCGATTTCGTCATCCTCGGCGAGTTCGGGCGGCAGATAAGCGTAACGCAGCACACCTTTCCCCGAAAGGTCGGTGACGACGCGGTCGGGATAGGTGCGTATGCGGTAATGCTTTCCCTCGGAAACGAGCGAAAGCGGATATATGATTTTGCGGCCGAGAGACGCGGCGGGAATTTCCCCGTCCCGCACTTCCACCTCCTCTTCGGCGACGAGCGGGAGATATTCCGTCACGGCTTCGCGGTAGGCAATGTTGAACGCCGCCAGCAACCTGCCGATAAGCGTCTGCTGCGTTTCCGTCCTTTCCGCCGCGGAAGTGAAGTCCTCCGCACCCATTTTGACGAGACACTCGCCGAGAATTTCTTTCACAAGCATATCAAAACCTCCCTGCCGCCCTTTCCGCTCTTTCCGCGAGCGCCTTGAGCGCTCTCTCCTCGGCGATACGGTTGGCGGCCTCGATTTGCCCGACAATCTGCTCCGTCCTTTCCACCCGGGTCTCTCTCACGAGACGGACGGTACGCGCGTCGAGTTGCGCGAAGGGCACCGCAATCTGCAGTGCCCCTCCCGCGTGTATTTCGTATCGTCCGACGACACGGTCGTACCACACTTCGTAGCGGTCGTCTATTTCTTTTATACGTTCCGCCACGCCGTAAAGGTCGTGTGTAATCCTGATTTTGCCGTTCATATCCTCACAGATAAGCCGCGACGAGCGTGATGTCCGAAGTCACGGGCGTGGCGAAGTCGTAGGGTTCGCCGTCGAGTTTCCAGCAATCGAACTCATAGCCGGACTTGAAGGGGTCCTGCGGCTCGGTGGCGCAGGCTCCGTCGAGCACGGTCTGCTCGGAAGCGGCCTCGCCGTTTGCGCCGTCGAGGGTGACGGTGTGCAACACTATGTCGGAAGAGAGAGCCTCTTTGCCCGTGAAAGTGATTTTGGCCTGCCCCATAGGACGCGCGC
>USGA01000073.1 GCA_900554085.1 uncultured Clostridia bacterium
TTTCTCTTGCGGTTCATACCGCTGTATTGTGTGTGGTGGAGACAACAAGACTCGAACTTGTGACCTCTACGATGTCAACGTAGCGCTCTAACCAACTGGGCTATGCCTCCGAAAGCAAAGGTATTTTACACCATAAACACGATATCGGCAAGCGATTTGCCCCACTTTTTCATCTTTGACACAAATCTCGTTTCAAAAGTGGGGGCGACCACCGTTGCAGACCGACTGAAAAATTTGTTTTTCTGCCTGTAGACCGACTTGAATCGTATGTTCGCGCGCTGGCCGGATAACGAAAACGTCGCGCCCAAGAGTCTTGCGACTATCCGAACGCGACGTTTTTACATATCGGAACAGATGCTCCGCTACCGCTCTTCTCGGAAATATGTCAGACCGAGTGAAGCCGGCGGCTGCGACTCTCTGCGGCTCACAATACTGGTCACGACAAGCACGACAACGGTGACGAGGTACGGCACCATCTTGATTGCGGCTGCCTGTGCGGGCATACTGCTATCCCCAACGTAGGAAGACAGGAGATACAACATACTGAACAGAATTGAGCCGAGAATTGCCCAGTTTGGGCGCCACACCGTGAATATTACCAGCGCAACGGCAAGCCAACCGAAACTGTCGATTGTGTATTCTATGTTGCCGTACCTCTGGTCCATAATGTAGAACAACCCGCCGAGGCCTGCTATCATACTGCCTATCAATGTGGCCGCATACTTGTAATTGGTTACGGAAACACCTGCGGCGTCTGCTGTTGCGGGATTCTCACCCACGGCTCGGAGATTGAGACCGACTCGCGTCTTTTTAATCACAATAGCAACCACGATTGCCAAAATGACGGCGATATAAACCAGCATTCCGTACGACAAGAACAACGTTTCAAACCAATTGGGTTCTGCCGAAATTGGGAAAGAGCGGGTAAAATAATCACTTATCGCGCTGAAACCCGTTTTATCGACGCGCCCTCCGCAAAACGAGAGCAAGCCGACGCCGAACGTCGTGAGAGCCAAACCGGTGACGTTCTGATTGCAACGGAGAGTTATCGTGATGAAACTGTAAATCAACCCTCCGAGCAACGAGAAGATAAGCGTCATTAAAATGGTGGTGAGAATTGCGCCGAACGGGGTCATATTCTCCACACCGCCGACCATCGAAACATAAAACGAAGCACCGAGCACACAGCCGGCTCCGCCCATACACATAATACCGGGAGTACCGAGATTGAGGTTGCCCGACTTTTCGGTCAGCGCCTCACCCGTTGCCCCGAACAGAAAAACCGCACTAAGCCTGATGGAACTCTGCAAATAGGTCAGGAACATTACGCCGCAACCTCCTCAACTGTTTTTTCCGCGCCGTCTGCGGGAGTCTCGGGCAAAACTTCGTCTTTCTTTTTGCGGAACGAACGGAACTTTACCCTGTAGTTGATAAAGAACTCGCAGGCGATGACAAGGAAGAAGAAAATACCCGTGATTATGTCCGCATAATAACCGCCCAATCCAAGGTCCGTAGCAGTCTGTGAAGACCCCTGGTCTATGAACACATACAACAGCGAAGTACCTCCCATAAGGAAAGGATTGAACTTGCCGAGCCACGCTACGAGAATCGCCGTAAACCCGCGCCCCTGAACGCTATCGGTCGCAAGAGTGTAATTGGTCCCCGCAACAAGGAGCAGTCCGGCAAAACCGCAGAGCAATCCGGAAAGCACCATAGTTCTTATAATGACTTTCTTGACGTTGATTCCGACGTATTTTGCCGTATTTACGCTCTCGCCCACGACGGTGAGTTCGTATCCGTGTTTGCTGAAGCGGAAATAAACGAACAAAACCGCCATTATTATCGCCACCAGGATGATGTTGAGGATATAATTGTACCCTCCGATTTGGGGGAAATGCCCGTAGTCCAGAACGCCCAAAACGGCAGAACCTGAAGGTACCCAGATGTAGATGCACACCGCCACCAACTGCATAGCGATATAGTTCATCATCAGAGTAAACAACGTTTCGTTGGTATTCCATTGCGCCTTGAAAATTGCGGGAATAACCGTCCAGCCGATTCCGAAGGCGGCGCTGACTAGGAACATTATGAAAATGAGCGCACCCTCGGGAATCTTCCCCCCGAGGTATTGTATGCACACCACACAACCGAGACCGCCCATAAGCACCTGACCTTCCGCGCCGATATTCCAGAACTTCATCTTGAACGCAGGCGAAAGCGCAAGCGCTATGATAAGCATTATAGCGGTGTTCTGGAAAAAGTTGAGCACACGTCGGGGTGTGCCGAACACTCCCAGGAACAAATCCTTGAAGAACAGCCCGAAGCCCGAGCCGCCCGTGAGTCCGCCGGTTATTATTGCGCCTATCAGCAACGCGACAACGACTGCTCCGACGCGTATTGTCCACCCCAACCATTTGGGCACATCGGTTCGTTTGCTTATATGAAAGAGGGGTTCTCTGCCCGATTTCGCATTACTCTTCATTTTAATTCTCCTCTTTCTCTTTTCCCGCATCTGCGGAGTTGTGCCTGTATTCGTCGGCAAGCGACGTCATAAGCAGACCTATTTCCTCTTTCTTTGCCGTCTTGCCGTCCACTATGCCCGTAACCTGTCCCGCACAAATGACCATAATGCGGTCGCACAATTCGATAAGCACGTCCAGGTCTTCGCCGACATATATAACGGCGACTCCCCTCTTTTTCTGCTCGTTCAGCAGGCGGTAAATTGTGTAGGAACTGTTTATGTCCAATCCGCGCACGGGATAAGCCGCCATAAGCACGGTGGGAGCAGCGGCTATCTCGCGACCGACAAGCACTTTCTGGACGTTTCCGCCGGAAAGTCGCCTGACAGGAGTATGCGACGAAGGCGTGACAACCTCGAGGTCGCGTATTATGTCTTCCGCAAGATGTTTGGGATTTTTGCGGTCCAGGAAAATGAAATTGCCGCGACGGTAACTGCGGAGCATCATATTGTCGATGATGTCCATATTGCCGACAAGCCCCATACCGAGCCTGTCCTCGGGAACGAAGGACAACCTGACGCCCAGTTCTCTTATTTGTTCGGGGCTCTTGCGAACGAGATTTTCGGGCTTGCCTCCCTCGGGCGGCAAATAGGTTATCGAGCCGCTATCCGGACGGGTAAGCCCCGCTATCGTTTCGAGGAGTTCGCGCTGTCCGCTACCCGCAATGCCCGCGATACCAAGTATTTCGCCCGAACGCGCGGTGAAAGAAACCCCGTCCATTTTCTTGACGCCTTCGCGGTCCGTAAAGGAAAGCCCTTCGACCACCAGCCTGTCCTCCACTCCCTCGGGCGCGTCGCGTTCGATGTTGAGTTCGGTCTTGTGCCCGACCATAAGTTCGGTCAGCATAGGAATGGTGGCGTCGGCAGTGTTGACGGTTGCGACGTGCTCGCCCTTGCGAAGCACCGCCACGCGGTCGCTTATCGCCATAACCTCGTTGAGTTTATGGGTGATGATGATAATGCTCTTGCCGTCCTCGCGCATCGCACGGAGCACCTCGAAGAGTTTTTCGGTCTCCTGCGGAGTGAGAACTGCGGTGGGTTCGTCGAGAATGAGAATATCCGCACCGCGGTAAAGCACCTTTATGATTTCGACAGTCTGCTTTTCGCTGACAGACATATCGTAAACTTTCTGCTTTAAATTGATATCGAAGCCGTATCTCTCGGCAACCGCCTTAACTCTGCCGCCACGACTTCTGGGAAGCCAATTGAACTTGCAGTGTTTGCCGAATTTTACAAGCGGCAAAGCGGCAATCCTTGCCGCGAGTTTCGCCCTGCCCTTTGCGGTTTCGTCGTCGCGCACGGTCTTAACGGGTGCGCTGCTGTCGTCGTTGTCGACGACATAGCGTGCGGTGTGCGCTTCTTCTCTGAGTCGCGCCGCATTGTCACGCACGGAAAATCTCGGCATTTCCTCGCCGAGAATAATGTTGTCAATACCGGTGAAAAGGTCGACGAGTTTGAAGTGCTGGTGCACCATTCCTATCCTGTTGTGATAGGCGTCGCGGGGCGAACGTATGACAACGGGCTTTCCCTTTACGAAAATTTCGCCTTCGTCGGGGAAATAGATACCCGACAACATATTCATAAGAGTTGTCTTGCCGCTGCCGTTTTCCCCGAGCAAGGACAAAATCTCACCTTCGTAAACGGTGAGATCCACATTCTTGTTGGCGACCACTTCGCCAAAACTTTTGGAAATGCCCTGCATACGTATTGCCACGGGTTTACCCGAGGCGGCGTAGGTCTTTTCCATAATTCCTCCGATAAGCGGATTTTAAGAGCGAGACGGGACTTTGCGGTCCCGTCTCGCAAAAAATCTGAGTCCGATTATTTCTCGGTGATGCCGTCGATGCGCAGGTCGAAGTAAGGTGCGCTGCGATATTCGGATTCGGCAAAATAACCGTCGTGGACAACCTGAGTGTCACCCGTGTATGCCGCGTCGGTGTTGACATCAGCCATATAAGACACGAGTTTGCCGGAACCGGTCAGTCCGTTTTCGGCCATATTGGTCGCAATTGCGTTGCCGTTCTTCCACTTGGAGGGATCGGAGTTGGTCTTGTCGATAGTGATGGTGAAAGTATCGACATCGAACACCTTGAGGGTGCCTGCCTTAAGAGCGGCTTTGGCCTCTTCGACAGCGGCTTTGGCGGCTTCGGAGACGGTGTTGCCGTACTCGAGGAGTTGCACGGAATCGTCCTCGATGTCACCGGTCCAGTCAGCGGCTATCTCGGTGTTGTTTCTCACGCAATTGATGAGGTAAGCATAGTACACTGCCCAATTGATCTTGGAACCGACAAGGTAGTAATCTCCGCAACTTGCTTTGGTGCTGATGTTGTAAGTGACGTTGGGAATGCGGAGGTCCTTGCAGGCATCGGGCGCGCCCATACTGTCGGCGTGCTGGCTGATAAGTTTGCAACCGTCGTCGGTGATGAGTTTTCTTGCGGTGTTCTCTTCGGCTTCGGCGTCATACCAACTGTTGGTGTAACGGACGGTCATAGTTGCGTTGGGGACTATGGAGCGGACTCCGAGGAAGAAGGAGGTATAACCGGACATAACTTCTGCATAGGTATAAGCGCCTACATAACCCATCTTAGCCTGATCCTCGGTGATATCACCG
>USGA01000074.1 GCA_900554085.1 uncultured Clostridia bacterium
TGGAGCAGACTTTTGTGCCGCTGCCGGGTTTTGCACCGGTGCCGTTGCAATCCGAACAGGTCTCCGTACGCCTGACGGAAACTTTCTTTTGCACGCCGAACGCCGCCTCCTCGAAAGAGAGCGTCATTCTGACGCGGATATCGGAGCCGCGTTGAGGTGCATTGCCTCTCGCGCCCGACGAACGTCCTCCGCCGAAACCGCTGAAAATGGTGGAGAAGATGTCGTCCATATCGAACCCGAAGCCGCCGCTGCGTCCCGCTCCGCCGAAACCGCCGAAGCCGCCGTAGCCCGCTCCGCCCTGTCCGCCCATAGGACCGTTCTCGTCGCCGTAAGCGTCGAAAGCGGCGCGCTTGTCGGGGTCAGACAGCACGCTGTATGCGTGGTTGATTTCCTTGAACTTCTCTTCCGCCGCCTTTTTTTCCGCTTCGCTGGCGGTTGAGTAAAGGTCGGGGTGATATTTTTTGGCGAGTTTGCGGTAGGCGGACTTAATCTCCTCGTCGGAGGCAGTCTTGCTCACTCCCAACAAACCGTAATAATCCTTTGCCATATATGTATAGTCCTCGGGCGCACCCGGTAAGGCGCGCCCTCAAATGCTCCGTTATTCTCCGTCGTCAGTCTTCCCAACCGCCCTCGGGAGGTGTCATATTGTCGTCGTCGACGGTGCCGTTCTTGGCGCCGTCCGCCGCGCCCGCACCTGCGTTGCCGGGGTCGAATCCCGCCTTGCGCAAATCTTCTTCCGCCGCCTGCGGATTCTCCTGATAGAACTTGGTGAAGATGGGGTCGGACACCTTGCCGAGTTTCTCGCTGACTGCCATAACGTCGGCCTCGGTCTCCGCCTTTTCAAGACCTTCGTGCGCCTCTTTGATTGCGTCCTCGAGGGCTTTCTTGTCCTCTTCGGCAATCTTGTCCGCGTGCTCTTTCAGGGTCTTTTCGACGGCAAACACCAGTTGTTCGGTGCCGTTCTTCGCGTCGACGAACTTCTTTCTCTTCTCGTCCTCTTCTGCGTACTTCTCGGCGTCCTTGATTGCCGCTTCGATGTCGCTTTCTGAAAGATTGCTGGAGGCGGTTATCGTTATGGACTGAGACTTGTTGGTGCCCTTGTCCATAGCCTTGACGGACACTATGCCGTTGGCGTCGATGTCGAACGTGACTTCAATCTGAGGCACTCCGCGGGGTGCGGGAGCGATACCCGTCAGTTCGAATCTGCCCAGAGTTTTGTTGTCCCTTGCAAACTTTCTCTCACCCTGCAGCACGTGAATGTCGACGGAGGTCTGGTTGTCTGCAGCCGTCGAGAACACCTGCGACTTGCTGGTGGGGATAGTGGTGTTGCGGTCGATGAGTTTGGTGAACACTCCGCCGAGGGTCTCTATACCGAGAGACAGCGGGGTGACGTCGAGCAACAGCATATCCTTGACTTCGCCGGCGAGAACGCCCGCCTGGATTGCCGCGCCGATTGCCACGCATTCGTCGGGGTTGATTCCCTTGTACGGGTCCTTGCCGGTCAGTTTCTTGACTGCGTCGTAAACCGCAGGAATACGGGTGGAGCCGCCGACCATAATGACCTTGGCGATGTCGTTCACGGTAAGACCCGCGTCCTTGAGCGCCTGCTCGGTCGGAATGACGGTCTTTCTGACGAGGTCCTCGGTGAGGGCGTCGAATTTGGCTCTGGTCAGTTCGAGGTCGAGGTGCTTGGGGGCTCCGTTCGCCATAGTGATGAACGGCAACGAAATCTTGGTCTTGGTGACGCCGGAGAGGTCTATTTTGGCCTTCTCCGCGGCTTCCTTGATACGCTGCATCGCCATCTTGTCGGCAGAAAGGTCCACGCCTTCCGCGGCCTTGAATTCGGAGACTATCCAATCCATAATGCGCTTGTCGAAATCGTCGCCGCCGAGACGGTTGTTGCCCGAGGTCGCCAGCACTTCGAAAACGCCGTCGCCCAGTTCAAGCACGGACACGTCGAACGTGCCGCCGCCGAGGTCGAATATAAGCACTTTCTGTTGCTTGTTCTCGTCCTTGTCCACGCCGTAGGCGAGCGCCGCCGCCGTGGGCTCGTTGATTATACGCTTGACGTCGAGGCCCGCGATTCTGCCCGCGTCCTTGGTCGCCTGACGCTGTGCGTCACTGAAGTATGCGGGAACGGTGATGACCGCTTCCGTGATTTTCTCGCCGAGATATTTTTCCGCGTCGTTCTTAAGTTTTGTCAGAATCATCGCGGAGATTTCCTGCGGGGTGTACTCCTTTCCTTCGATTTTCACCTTGTGGTCGGTGCCCATTTCTCTCTTGATGGAAGAAACGGTATGTTCGGGATTGGCGACCGCCTGTCTCTTTGCGATGTCGCCGACAAGTCTCTCGCCGTCCTTGGCAAACGCCACGACGGACGGAGTGGTACGTCCACCCTCCGCATTGGGGATAACGACGGGCTCACCGCCCTCCATCACCGCTACGCAGGAATTTGTTGTTCCGAGGTCTATTCCTATGATTTTTCCCATAATGGTTGCTCCTTGTTTTATAAATTTAAACCGTTTTCACGGTTGTTTTCAACATCCTACTTTGACGCTTGCGGGGCGCAGAACCTTTCCGTTCAGTTTATAGCCCTTCGTAAGCACCTCGACGACTTTGCCCGCCTTGGACTCGTCGCCGCTCTCTCTTTCGACAGCCGACATAAAAGCGGGGTCGAAATCGGCGTTCTCCGCCGCTATCTCTTCCAGCCCGAACGCCGAAAGCGCGTCGAGCAGTTGCCTTTCCATCATATCGAACCCGGTAAGACAGGCTTCGTCGGTGATGTACTTTCTGGCAAGCGCGCAGTTGTCCAGCACTCCGAGAAGTTTCTCGATGACCATAGACTTCCCTAGCGTTTTCATTTCCTCGGCAAGCGCCGCGTTGCGTTTGCGATAGTTGTCGAAGTCCGCCTGCAGGCGCAAGGTCAGATTTCGCGCGGAGGTCGTCTCCGCCATAAGAGCGCCTATCCGCTCTTCCAGCGCCTCAATGTATTTGTCGTCGCCCATCGCCTCGCGGTCGAGTTCGGTTTGCGCCTCGGATTCCTCCTTGGGTTTCACCTGTTCCTCCGCCTTTTCGGCACGGGTGTCCTTGATGTCCTTACTTTTCATCTTTGCCGTCCTTTTTGTCGTCGTCGGCGCCCAGCACCGTATTCAACGTCTTTTTCATATAATCCAGCACGCCGATGACCTTCTTGTAGTCCATTCTCTCGGGACCTATGACGCCTGCTCTGCCGACCACCTCGTCGCCCACCTTGTAGGAGGCGGTTATAATCGCGCATTTGTCCACGCCGCTGTCTTCTTTTCCTATCCTCACCGAAAACTCGATGCTGTCCTCGGCGTCCTCGAGCAATTCGCTCATACTGCCGCGGTCGGATATGACCGAAAGGAAGTTTTTGGCGTCAGCCACGTCGTATTCGGGATAATCGAGCATCTTGAGCGCACCTTCCACCGCGAGGTCGTCAGAGTGTTCGGCAACGTAACTGCGTATGATTGCCAGCACTGTGTCGAATATATCGCGGAAATCCCCGATTTGCTCGGCTATTTCCGCGTCGGCGTCAACGCCCGCAAGTTCGTCCGCGCTCCTTCCGCAGAAAACCTTGTTGAGCAGTTCGGCGGCGGACTCGACGTATTCGTGTTTGAGTTCGCAGTCGACGTCGATTGTCTTGTCTGCGATTATGCCCGCGTCCGTGACGATGAGCACAAGCGCTTTGCCGCCCCTGAGAGGTATCAGTTTTATCTCTTCGATAACGGGCGAGGTGTGACTGCTGACGAAAAACGAAGTGTAGTTGGTCACGTCGCTGATTATGCGCGCCGCCCTCTTGCTGAGGTCGCCCACCTCGTCCAGCCTGTCTTCGAAACGACTCCTGATGAACGCCGTCTCCGCGTCCGTAAGCGCGCCGCCTTCCGTCTCTGCGTCGAGGTCGCCGACATATAGTTTGTACGCCGCCTTCAGAGGCACGCGCCCCGCCGACGTATGAGGCTGAGCGATGTACCCCAACGCCTCGAGCGCGCTGAGTTCTGCGCGTATGGTCGCCGAACTGACTTCGGGAAGATAGCGCGATTGAATGTCCGCGCTGGAGACAGGCTGCCCCGTCGCGATATAAGTCTCGACCAAAGCCCGCACAATCTTTCTTTTCCTTTCGCTCAGTTCTTTGCCCATCTTTTCCTCCGAGCGCCTTCGCAATCGCTAGCACTCTCGATGTCCGACTGCTAACAGTATATTTTTACGTCTGCCAAATGTCAATAGTTTACGCAAACTTTTTTCAAATATTTTCGCGGGCGCGTGTAAAATCTTAATTAAATCGGGCGTGCACGCTCGGGGCGCGCCCGCTGCGCGCGCACATACCTGCACAAAGGCGGCGGATACAGGATGCAAATCGTCGTGTTTCCCGCGATTTTCGCTCCCGCAGGGATTGCCGCCGTATTGACTGCCCCGCGTTTTCTGCTACAATCAAACTCGGAGGAACCGATATGGAAAAAAGACCCGTTGTGCCGCTTAACTGTTTTTTCAAAGGAAGTTACAACCCCGTTTACGAAGCCGAGATAAGAAAAGGCAAAGAAAAGTGCTACCGCTACAACGCACTATCTCCCAACGACACCGAAGAGCAACGCGAAATACTCTCTTCTTTGCTGGGAAAAATGGGAGAAGAGGTCATCATCGTGCCACCGTTCTGGTGCGATTTCGGATATAACATAGAAGTGGGCAGCCGCTTTTACGCCAATCACAATTTCATAGTGCAGGACGGCGCAAAGGTCACTTTCGGCGACAATGTTTTTATCGCGCCCAATTGCACAATTACAACGGCGGAGCACGCAATAGACCCGCAAATGCGTGCCGAGGGAACCGAAATATCAAAACCCGTTACGGTGGGCAACAACGTGTGGATAGGCGTGGGCGCAACCGTGCTTGCGGGGGTAACAATCGGCGACAATTCCGTCATCGGTGCGGGAAGCGTGGTGACGAAAGACATCCCCGCAAATGTCGTGGCTGTGGGAGTCCCCTGTCGCGTCCTGCGTGAAATCACCGAAGCCGACCGCCACACCTACCCGTACTACGACGGCGAATACTGACTTGCAATTTACAAAAGAGTGCGAATTATACGAATCCCCCGCGCTCAATCCGTGCG